>CAZWLI010000024.1:0-2349 GCA_964634525.1 uncultured Candidatus Peribacteria bacterium
GGGGTGGAGACGATGGAGAGGGGCATGGGGAAGGGAGGGTAGAATATGGAATGTTGAATGTTGAATGTGGAATCTGTCCGCCGCGGCGGATGAAATGAGAATTTATGAAAGGTAGAGGGAAACCATGAGGGGAATGTAGAAAAGCACAAAGAGGGTGCTCATGAGCACGATGAAAGCTGCTTTCTCCGGGTGTGTCTTCAAATGCGTTGCATAAGCCACAGTGTTCACCGCGAGGGGCATGAGAGAGAGGAGGAACATGATATGGTACAGCTCTTGGGAATACAGATGGAAGTATGTCTGGTCGAGCCAGATGACTCCCAGCATGATTGCTGGCCACAGGATAAATTTGGCGAGAAATGAAGTCCCGAGGAGACGGAGATCAAAAGAGCTTTTGGTCATTTGAGAGAGCGCAATTCCGATCAGCATCATCCCGAGGATGGTATAGGCTCCGGTAAACTTCGTCAGGAGGTCTTGGACAGGGACTGGGAGGGTAAGGTGAAAACTATTCACGAGGATTCCAAGCGTGAAAGCATAGATGGTGGGGAGCTTAAACATTTTGAGAAGGCTTTCCCTCACGGTGTGCTGGCCGCGAGCCACCATATAGAAGCCAAGCGTATTTTCGTAGATCAGGAGTCCCATATTGCAGAAAATCACGAGACCCAGTGCCTCCTTTCCAAACAGAGCGAGTGCTACCGGTAAACCAAAATATCCCGTATTCGCGTCACCAGCGGTAAAGGCAAGAATATTTTTGGTCCCATCAGTCCAAAGTTGTTTTCCAACGACATAAAAGACAAGACAAAGCGTAGCCCCAATGATATAAAAAAGAATCGGTAAAGAAATGATACTGATGTTCAGCGAGACAGTCGCGGAACCGTAGAAAAAAACTGCCGGAGCAACGATGAAGATGAGGAGCGGCGCAATGGCTTCTTTGTTTACCTTCAGCCTCTTCCCCGCGATATATCCGAGGAGGATGAGGGTGTAGAGGATGACGATTTTTCCGAGGAGAAGGAAAAAGGTGGACATAAAGAAAGGGGGGGGGAATTCCCAGGCTCCAGATCCCAGGGGGCTATTGTTTTTGGGATCTGGGTTCTGGAATTTGGGATTTGAGGATTTTACTCCAGGTAATATGCGGGTCTTTATAATACCAGGGTTTCAGGATGGCATGCTCGAAATGCAGTTGACCCGGTGGTGGAAATTTTTCCTTGAGCGGGACAAATGTTCCACCTTGCTCACTCAGCCAGATCTTCCAGTCTTCATCGGGCATGCCGCCAAAAGAAAATACTTTCGGGAGAACAATCTCAGACTTCTGAATAAAAAGAGGGGACTTCCCCGGCGCTTGCAACCACGCCTCATTCTGGTTCGTCGTGATGAAGAGGAGGCCATCAAAGCCCTGATAGAGGTCAAATACTGATATTGAGGCTGATGGAATTTGCTTCGCGAAACTCCAGGCATTCACCGCGCTCACACCGACACGGACGCTCGTAAATCCACCAGGGCCGATGCAGCAAACCAGGCGATCAATATCGTCCGGAGTCAGTTCTTGCTTGCTCAGTATCTCTTCTACCGCTGGTTGAAGCCTCTGAGCTTCATCGAAGTGAGCCGACCAACATTGTTCGGCTATCATCTTATCTTCCTCAAACAAAGCGATACTGGTCTGCTGGGTCGCGGTGTTGATGAAAAAAGTTTTTAGCATATTGACTTTTGCTCATTATTTGATAGTCTGAATGTAGAAAAGACTTTCGGCCGTGGTTCTCAGACCACACTTGCGGAAAGTCTTTTTTATCTATACAGAGGACCTCTCCCCGCCACGCAAAGCGTGGCACCCCTCTCCCCGCACTGCGGGGCTGGAGAGGGATTTTTTGATTTTCTGCTGAATATGTTCAAGTATTTTTTGAATAACTATTTCAAGATGATAGAAAACAACTTCATTTTTGAATCGGAGAACTGTGCAACCTATGCTCTCCAGATATTCCTGACGCACTCTATCATGTTCTCTCACCTCCGGATCGTTATGGATAGTGCCATCAAGCTCAATCACAGTTCTCGATGCGCCATGGAAAAAATCAACAACCCATCTACCAATACCGTGTTGTCTTCGGAACTTCAGACCTTGCAGCTTTTTACTTTTTATACAATCCCACAATGTTCTTTCCGCTGAAGTTGCTTTCTCTCTTAATTCACGACGAATTTCGATATTCTGCCTTATGCCGTATCGAAACCGATCAAATACAGGGTTGTACATAAACTAATCTTAGATTTCCCTCTCCCGAATGATGTCCCCCTGCCAAGGGGGACGAGCCTGCCTGCCGGCAGGCAGGGAGCAAGCGACGGGAAGGGGTCCGCTGCAGT
>CAZWLI010000025.1:0-1611 GCA_964634525.1 uncultured Candidatus Peribacteria bacterium
TTATTAGATGATGATGCAGAAGATCTTTTGATTGAGTTGCTCTTTGAAAGTATAGAAATGAGACCGCCAGAAGAAGGGATTTTTGCTGTAAACATCGAAAACATCTCTATCACACCAGAGAAAAACCCAGGAGTGGAACCAGCATATAAAAAAATGACTAATGGACTAACAATAGACGATTCAAATCTCAATACTGTGGTACAAAACATCACAGATAGAATCAAGCGAATGCTTGAAAAAGCCCTTCAAGAAAGAGGAACTGATGAAGGCCATGAGCTTATCGATGTGCTTGATCCCCGCTGGTTTAAGGGCATCCGAAAACTCGCCACGACGATCTGGAGCATGGTTCCAAAATTTCCGCGGTATTAAACCGTAACCCGTAAGTACTGCGTGATCTTCGCGCTCCCGAGATATTTTCCCACGGTCATTTCCGGGTTTTTCACGAAGGCCTGATTACTCAGAGTATTTTCATCGGAAAGATCCTCCGGGTATGTGAAGGAAGGATTCATGGCCGCCGCGTGCATGGCGGTGTCCCTGGCCTGCTCGGGAGTCCCACTGTCGAGCCCCACCACAACGCCGATCTTTTTGTTCGTGTGCACATACGACCCCAGCACCGGTGCTTCCAACACCTGAAAATCTCCCATCTGGATATTCTCCCCCAGGGTATTCACGGCGGCTTTCACTTCTTCGTCGTTTTGCTGTTGCGCAGCCTCTCCCTGCTCGAGAGACCTCATGGCCAGAGTTTCGGCCAGCTTCAAAAAGTCCGAATTCCTCGCCACGAAATCCGTCTCGCATCGCAGAACGAGAGCGCAGGCTTTATGCCCCTTCATCACCATCGCCACCGCTCCCTGGCCGGTCGCGCGACTGGATTTTTCCGCGGACTTTGCTTCGCCTCGCTTTCGCAAAATATCAACCGCCTTAGCCTCATCACCACCCGCCTCCACGAGGGCCTTCTTGACGGCCATCATGGACACGCCGGTCTTTTCACGAAGTGCCATCACCTGGGAAGCGGTAATTTCCATGACAAGAAATTAGGAATTGATGTCGATCTTGAACCTCTGAGAGAGGCCATAGATCATCGGGAGCTTGAAGGTTTTGCCTTTCAGACTCATCACCATGCAGTAGAGGATCAGGACGAATTTCAAGGCAGCATAGATCGCGAAAAGCCTTGCCGGAAATATCTGCAAAAAATCCATGAAAAAAACGAACACTGCCAGCACCAAAGCCTGCTTTCCATGAAACTGCGCAAAGGTGCTTTTTGGCATCAGCACCAGCGGAAGAATGCACAGGAAACTGATGTAGCCCAGAGCCGCCAGAAATGCCTCGCCCTGGGTTACTTTTTCGTCAGCCTTGGTTTCAAGAGCTTCTGCGGCGATGTCTTTTGACTTCTTGTCCTGGACAAGGTTTTCCGGAACATCCTGGGGGGCGGCGTCAGCCATAAAAAAAATTATTTCTTCGAAGAAGTAAGCACCTCCGAAACCTTTCCCAACAGGTAGCTGAGAGACTTCATGGCATCATCATTCGCCGGAACAAAATGCGTGAACAAGAGGGGATCAGCGTTGGTGTCACAAATACCGATCACCGGGATTTTGAGCTTCCTCGCCTCCTTGA
>CAZWLI010000026.1:0-2075 GCA_964634525.1 uncultured Candidatus Peribacteria bacterium
CGGAAGACAGAAAGAAAGAGAGTTTCTAGATGGAATTTTTTTATCGGATGATCAAGGGTGTATAGCAATCTGTGGAGACGCGGGAGTTGGGAAAACAAGCTTGGCAAATTATGTAAAAACTTTTTGGAAATATCGCGCTTCTCCAAAATCACTTTTTTCATTTCGGCACAAAATCGAAATGAATAAAAAAATCCTCGAAAAAAAAGCCTTTCTGCTTGAGCTTCTGGCCTCACTGTTGGGGGAAATAAAGCTTTTGGCCCCAGAACTGGCGAGGGAGAATGAAATTCTAAAAAAGACACAATACCTCGTCGACGTGACACAGGGTTTATCTATTTCTGCGGGAATATCAGCATTCAATTTCGGTATCGATATTGGAGGAGAGAAAACGATTGTTCAGCCCATGACACAATTGTCGACAACCGTGCTGGAATTCTATCTCCAGAACATCATACATATTATTCTGAATCAGCCTATTGGAGGTAGACAGTATCATGGTCTCATCGTGCATGTGAATAACTTTGAAATTGTGTTGCAGGATTCTCAGCAAAAAAAGAATGTGCTTCAGTTTTTTCATGACATGAGAGATCTGTTCCAGACTCAGGGTGTTTTCTTTCTCTTTCTTGGGCCAAAAAGTTTTTTTACCGACATTATTGCCCCTCAGGGAAGAGTGAAAAGTATTTTTAATCAGACACCACTCCAGATCAAACCTTTGAGTAAAACAGAGATTGTTCAGGCGCTGAACGAAAGAATGATTCTCCTCAAATCGGATCATGTCAAAGAGTACATCAAGCCTTTTGAAGATGAGGTCATTTATCAGCTGTATGATCTGTACGATGGTGACATGCGTGCCATCATGGCAGCGCTGAAAGACATATTACAACAACAGCCAGAAGGGTTGGCAAAAATATTATCGAGTGAAGAAGCCATAACTCTTTTGGCACGAGAAAGGTGGGAAAATATAGAAATGAACAAAATTACTCAGGAGCAAAAGGAAATTCTCAAGTATTTAGTCGAGAGTCAAAATCCAATAAGCCAGTCAGAAATAGCAAAGACGTTGAGAAAAGCACCTTCGAATATTTCAGGGTACTACTTCAAACCCTTGAAAGAGCTTGGCATCATAGAAGAAAAAGATAAAATAGGGAAAGTAAAATACTGGGATCTCACCAAACAATATATGCCATTAAGACACTTTATGAAGGTCAAAAAGCGCATCGAGCAAAAAATAATTCAAGATCAAAATCAATTGCCTCTGTTTTAGATCGCAGAGTATTCTTGAGATATTTTAATCTCCGAACATGGGGGACGCTCCAGCATCATCATCTTTTTATCAGATTGTGATTGCCGTGAGTACCCTTTTTATTTTGTGTTTCCAAATCTCCCACTCCCTCGCCACTGACCAGCTCACGGTGGTCATCAATGAAATCGCGTATCGAGGGACGCAAGCTTCGAGTACCGATGAGTGGATTGAGCTCTACAATACGACTTCGGCAGATGTCCCACTCACGGGTTGGAAGCTCGTTGTTGGAAGCACCACCATCAATCTCTCTGGAACGATTCGGGCACATGACTTCTTCCTGCTCGAACGCAGCAACAATCAGACCGTCAGCGATGTGACGGCAGACCAGATTTTCACCGGAGCAATTGCAGATGCGCTCACGACAAGCGCCACCCTGACCGGTGCGAGTAATCAGACCATCGACGCTCTCCCATCGTACTTCGTCGATCTGGGGAATCCTCCTTCAGGCTTCTCAAACCGCTCCAGCATGGAGCGGATCAATCCTCTGCTTTCCGGTGATCGCTCGATCAACTGGCGTATCAATGACCAGCAACAAAAAAATGGACATGATGAGAATAACAATCTCATCTTCGGCACGCCACGAGCGCAGAACAGCAATACCGTTCTGGCTTTTGGACCGACCTATGAAAATATTGTTCCAGGCTTCGCTCCGCAGTCTCCACAAAACCTGGCTGCCCAGCAGATCGATCACCGCGTCCAGGCCACCTGGTCTGCCGCGAATACCTTCACCTTTTTCCGCCTTGTCAGCCCAGGGAATCCCATTGATGTCGGTCAGCAA
>CAZWLI010000027.1:0-2651 GCA_964634525.1 uncultured Candidatus Peribacteria bacterium
CAACGATCTCGTGGAAAACGATCACTGCCCCGGTTTTCCATCGGCAGCACGATTTGTGGCCAAAGCATCGCTCGGCGTGAATCTTGATAATGCCTCCCTTCCCGGCATTCACCTGCTCGTGATGATGGGCCGGCATGCGGGGTTCCTCACGACCGCGGCCGCTCTGGGCGGCGCGCACCTCATCTACCCCCCCGAGCATGTCTTTGATCTGGAATGCTTTACAAAGGACGTTCAAGCAACTTTCGATACACACGGCCGCGCCGTCGTCGGTATCAGCGAAGGTGTGGTGGGAAGCGATGGAGAGCCCATCATTACAAAATTCGTGCAAAAAGAAATTGATGCCCATGGCAACGTCCAGCTCTCTGGATTACCGCTGGGAGATATCCTGGCGAACTTTCTGAAGAAGAAGCTGGGGATTTCGCGTGTCCGGCAGGACACACTCGGCTACCCGCAGCGCTGCTATCCAGACCTCAGCTTGGTCGATCAAGAGGAAGCACGAGAAGTCGGCCGGCTCGCGATCATCAATCTTGTCGAAGGATCTCGACAATCCGGCTCGATCACCATTCGTCGCGCCTCAGAAAAACTCTACCGGGCCGAGTTTGGGATCGTTGATCTTTCCGCTGTTGCGGGAAAAACGAGAAAACTGCCAAAAGAGTACTATGATTCACTCACAAAGACTGTCACGGAGGCGGGAATCGAGTATTTGAGGCCGCTCGTCGGGCCCATGCCAGAAATTGAAAGAATCTAACGTTTTGACCTCGAAAATAGTGGAAAAAGCACTGTTTTTTTGGTATAATAGTGGGAATCAAATCTATGCAATTCAAAGTTCCACAAGACGTGCAGCAGGCCGACCGCATTGTGGCCTTCCTGACCCTGGCGCAGCTGATCATCTGCGTGGTCGGATTTGGCTTTGCCTATGCGGTCTACACCATCCTGCAACGGCAAGGATTGCCCTTTGTTTTGTGGTTTCCTCCCGTGGCGTTCATCGGGCTTCTCACCGCAGCGTTTGCCTTTTTGCGTATCGCCAATATGCCCTTTCATCGCCTTCTGATTGTACTCCTCGAGCGCATCTTGACGCCAAGCCAGCGACTTTGGGTCAAGGGTGCGGATCGCGTGGAAGTGGATGAAAACTATGTAGAACCAGAAGAGTTGAAAGCAAAAGAAGCACAAATGAAAGTGGAAGCGGTACAAAGCGAAAAGGAAGAAAGCCTCAAAAATGTTGGGGATATTGCCGATAGGCTCGACACGCTGAAGAAGGCTCAGCCGGAAAAGATCGTGGAAAAGATTGATAAAACCGAGAATAAGGATGTCTTGGGGAAGGCTTTTGAAACGAAGAGTGAAGAGAAAACTATTGCCACGCCAGCACCTGCTACTCCTTCCGCTCAGGTGGCAGTTGGTGGAGAACAAGTGGCGGTAAAAAAGAAAAGAAAACGAAGGAGGAAGAAAAAAAATATTGAGCCTCCCGTACCCATGATCGTAGAAAAACCACCGGTCCCTGCAATGGTGGAAGCGCCCGCCGTACCAATGGTGGTGGAAGAGCCACCGGTTCCCATGATCGTTGAGGAGCCTGCTGCTGCCCCGCTACCTCAACCACCTCAATCCTTGAGCGCCGAAGATCTGCGCAAAGGTGCAACGATCACATTCGGTCCATCAACCATCAACCATCAACCTTAAACCAATCCATGTTCACCATCCTCATCGTCATTCTCGCGATTGTCCTGCTCGTCGTCATTGCCATCATTATCAAGATGGTGGTGATGCCGAAAAAAACAGAAGTGGATACCGCCAAAGATACGGTGAAGGCACGACCGGCTCAGCATCGGAATGCCGCAACCCAACGCTTCCTGCCGATCTCTGAAATCCACAACAATACCGTGGTGCTGAAAAATGGCGGACTTCGAGGCGTGCTTCAGGCGACATCGGTGAACTTCAATCTGAAATCTGAGGAAGAACAAAATTCGCTTATTTATGGCTATCAGTCCTTCCTGAATTCATTGGAATTCCCGATCCAGATTGTGATTCGCAGCAAGAAACTCGACATCGACAACTACCTGGCGAATCTCGATGAGCTGAAGGAAAAACAGGACAATCCCCTGCTGCGTCAGCAGACCGCGGAGTATGAAGAATACATCGAGAAGCTCGTGGAGTATGCAGATATCATGGAAAAGAAATTTTATGTGGTGGTGCCGGTGGATGCCCCCACGGGCACGAAGATTGGGCTGATCGATACCTTTGTCTCCCACCTTTTCCCGGACGACTCCGTGAGCAAAGCGCTTGCGCGTCGGCGCATGTTCAAGGACTTGCGAAAGAAACTGACGCAGCGCATCAACCAGGTGGAGCAGGGTCTCAATGCCATGAATGTCCGCGTCCAGGAGCTGAACTCAAAAGAACTCATCAGCCTCTACTACCAAGCCTACAATCCCATCACCGCCCGAGAAGAAAAGGTGACTGAGCTGGAGAAAACCAATATTGAAGACTATCAGAAGGAATAAGCTCAGGAACATATCAAAATCCTGTTCCTTACCGCTCCTCCACGACCTCCCCCCGGATCATCATATTGTGCTGGCGGTCCAGGAAGAGGAAGAGCAAAAAGTAAGCGACGAAGAAGCCCGCGATGAGCACAAGCGTGAGTTCGAGAAAGAGAAACAGGA
>CAZWLI010000028.1:0-1738 GCA_964634525.1 uncultured Candidatus Peribacteria bacterium
GAATTGATTGAGAGTAACCGCTGAAGAAGGATATTTTTCAGGGGTTAGTATGGAAACCATACCTGGTTCGAAATCAAAATTGCTCTCATTCTTGATCCGGAAGTCCACGACACTTTCAAAGCCCCTCTTGAGGCGAGCAGAGTGACGATCAGCCGCGACACTGAGAGCGAACTTCAGCGGCTCCACGGGAAGTTTTACGGAAATGCGGCCGCCGCGAAATCCTTTTTGACGGTTCATGACCGGCAGCATTTCAAACTGCAGCGTTCCGCTCCGTCGCTGTCGAGGAACCTCGACATGAAAACGCAGTTGTTGTCCGGATTCCACCGGAGATTCCAGAGGAGCCTGCAGGGCATGTTCCGGAATTTCCAAACTTGCTCCGTGCTTTCCGATTTCTAGCAGAGAAATCTGGTACGGGCCATCCGGGTACCAGGTGAAATTACTCGTATTGGTCAGGGTCACTTCTCCGATGCGCTGCTCTCCCACCAGCAGTGGAGCATGACCGAAATTCGAACTGTCGAAATGATAGCTGAACACGGGCTTCTGCACGCGGTACGCGAGTTTGAGAGATTGTTTCAGCAGCAGATCATTCACGAGAACGCGAAGCGTTTGATTGACCCGCTTGCCCTCCAGGGGAGCTTGGAAACGCAACGGAACATCCAAGGACTGACCGCTGGGGATGACCTGCGAAGACAGATCAGCCAGCACAGTTTTCCCGCTCACGATCTGAATACGGCTCCAGGTCTGCTGTCCGGTATTTTTCAACTGGACGGGAATGTTCAGCATTTCCAGAGGCCTGACCGTCGAAGGGGGAGAAAACCCCTGCACAAAAAAAGCCAGGGGCGGTTTGATGCCTCCATCGGCAACGAAAGTTCGCAGCGCAGCCATTTTGTTTTTCAGAAATTCTCCGGGACACTGCGTGCCGCCTTTACCGATAAATTCCTTGGTGATGTCTCCGATCTCCGCGTGCGTGGCGATGTTGGGGATGCTGGTCCCGCGAAATGGAGTCGAGCCCAGGGGATCAATGTCATACAAATCGGAGAGGTAGCTCACGGCATTGACAAGCCCTTCAAAAGCTCCCTGCGGCACTTCGTTCTGCTGAAAATTCCCCATCACCGCGACCCCGATGGTATTGCTGTTTTCGCAGAGCACATGCGCGGCGATGACATCCTTTCCCCCGGCTTTTCCTTCGTAAATGTTTCCAGCGGGATCAATGAGGTAGTGGTACCCGATATCGCCCCAGTGCCGACTCACCGTGTGGTAGGCATAAATCGCCCGAACCGCGAGGGCGTAATCGGCGGAGTTGATGATGCCGTCATTGTTGAGATCCCGAAGCGTCTGGGCCGTGTGGTGAATGACGATTTTTTTTACCTGCCTCGAGTAGGTTCTGGGCCAGAGGAGTTTTCTGCCTTCCTGGTCAATTGAAATAACCTTGTCCTGAATTTGAAAATCATCCGTGAACTTTTTTTCCAAAGGCTGACAAATATTGACCGGATCTTTTTCATCGCCGTTTCCGTTAATGGGAATTTCGATGATGGGAACTTCTTTTGGCTTCTCAATGAGAAGATCATCATCCGCCCCCCAGTCCTTTCGGGAAAAAATCCGCACCGGCTCGGACTGCTTTCGCAGCTGTCGCAGTTCTTCGGGAAATCCGGAATCGAGAACCATGCGCTCCGAACTCGCGAGCGAAAGAGGCTTGTTTGGGATCTCGATCATGGTGAGCTGCACCCGGCGACTGCGA
>CAZWLI010000029.1:0-1972 GCA_964634525.1 uncultured Candidatus Peribacteria bacterium
CCACACGGTGTCGCCTTTGTCGAATATTTTCTGGACAACCGCCTGGTGAAAAAAAGCACATTTGCTCCCTACACCGAAAAAATCCGCATCACCAAACGTGATCGTGATCGCGACGGCAAACACAATATCGAAGCTCGCATCACGGACAATCTCTTCTATCAGACTTCGAGCATGATTACGGTGTCCGTGCAAGAAGGCAGCGATACCATTCCCCCGGAAACTCGGATCATCTCCCCGCAGGAGGGCGCGAGCTTCCCCGCGGGAGCAACCATTACGATCGAGACGGCCACCACGGACAATATCAGCGTCAGTGGTGTTAAATTCTTCCTCGACGATCGTAGCCTTGGAGAAGTGCTCCGCGCTCCTTACAATCTCAGCTTCACCCTGCCTGATGAAGTCGCGCCCCACAGCATTCACGTGATTGCCAGAGATTCAGCTGGACTCAAAAGTCGTCATAGCGTCATGATCCGAATCCAGGACAAACAAAAAGTCCCCGCCAAAACAACGGCCTTCCTTTTCCCAAAGGCAGACACGGTGAGCAAGCAAGGCGACCACCTTGATTTCTTTTTTCAAATCGCCGGCGCCGATCTTGCCAAAACAGTTTCGGTCAAGGTCATGGCAAGGGTGGCGGCCCTGCACCTGGAACGCATCATCTACACCGTTGGAATGGAGAAAAAACTGACCCAAGACCATTCTTTTTCCTGGCAGCCAGAACTTCCGGGCGACTATCGCTTTACGATCGAAGTCACAGACGACCAGGGCAAGGTAAAAAAATCAGAGGAGTTGGGGATGAAGGTGGAGTAGATATTATCAAGCGTACTTTTTCAAAAATTCCCCAGGTGTGTAGGCTTCAATGAATGGTAAACAATTTTTCACAAGAGCGGTATCCCAAGAAATAAGAGTTGATCGTGAAGAAATCGCTGAGAGTGCAACAATGAAATCCAACGTTTTTAGCCGAAGCTTCGGGAGAAGAATATACGCAGATCTTTGAAGAGCTTGATCAAATTCAAAAATCTGAGTCTGCTCATCCCCATCGGTGATATGGAGAAAAGCTTGAATCTCATCAAAGCGCCCAGTTTTCTTATAGAGACTGTTCACCACTTCGAGCATGACGATGCGAGGAAGAAGCAAAGAAGAGGGCCTCAAAGAAGATCGGAGAAAAGTGAAAAAACGAAGGGAGGTTTGGTGAAGCTCTTCTTCAGCAATAAAAGAAGAAACAAAAACATTGCTATCAATAACCAGCTTCGTCGTCATCACGTTCTTTCTTTATGAATTCCACAGCGCTGAATGGCTTCCTGTCTAAGGTGTGTCCAACAAATTTTGGAAGATCAGCCCAGGTTAATTTTTTTTCTGTATTTTTCTGAGAATCTGCAATCGGTGTAAAATCTCCCAAGGGTTTTGATCGATAATACACCCGAAAAGAAACCCCTTTTAAGAGCTGGTTTTTGATACGAGGAAATTTGGTTCGAAGTTCCTTTGAGGTGATGGATTTAATCATAGTATACAAAAGGATACCTCAAGTATACCCTAAGGCAATGGTGCGTCAATGTAGCCCGAGCCGGTCACCACCTCAAGCCCTTCCTTTCGCATGAAGTCGACAATGGGCTGCATGCCAATGGAATCGCTGGCCATGTGATTGCCGATGATGGTATTCAGGCGGAATTTTTCCGAAAGCTCTCGATGCTTCAGCGTCATGTGCATTTGGATCGTGGTGCCCACGCCCGCGGTATTCACGGCGAATTCGAGCACCTCGGGGTTGCCTTCCGTGCCGCCGGTAAATCCACCGACAATAATTTTTCCGGCTCGAGATTCTGGCGAACCCACGGCGATGGACACGGGCTTGTCAAAAAGAGCGGCAGCTTTGCGATAGCACGGGATCTTCATCATCGCCTCGACAATATCCTTGAGCAGGTAGGGCTTGGCTTTCTCCACAACTCGCTTGATGGTTTGGTAGGCACTGTTGTCCGCCACG
>CAZWLI010000030.1:0-16535 GCA_964634525.1 uncultured Candidatus Peribacteria bacterium
GTTTGAAGGTGGGCGATAAGGTTCAAGGTGTTATTGATTGGGAACGCAGATACCGCAATATGCGACTCCATTCTTTCATTCATATCGCAAGCCTTGTGTTCAGCAACCGATATGGTGATCAGAAGTGCATTGGATCCAACATCAGCGACAAAGGCCGTATTGATTATGAATATTTTGGAGTCATTGACGCCGATGCCATTCAGAAAGAGGTCGAAAAAGTCATTACGGGAAATGGTAAAATCAAAACCTACGAGGATCCAAAAACTCCCGGAAGATTTATCTGGGACATGCCGTCCTACGGCATCATTCCTTGCGGCGGAACACATCCCAAAACGAGCGGTGAGATCGGAGAAAAGATCAAGATCAGTAAAAAAAGCTTGAGCAAGCAAGGTCAGAGAATCTATTGCGAGATTTCATTTGTTTGACAAGGCAAAAATCTCCGGAGAATGTTGAAATGGTGCTACGATTCTCAGAAAGGAGAATAGATTCGTATGCTCTTCTGGAACTCAAAAGCATCGTCACTTCGTCAGCTCAAAAAATTTGTCCAGGCGGCCAATTATATTTCCGCAGCGCAGATTTATTTGCAAGAGAATTTTTTTCTCAATGAACCGCTGAAGCCTGAGCACATCAAGGAGCGCTTGCTTGGTCATTGGGGCACGGTTCCGGGTATTAATTTTGTGTATGCGTTTTGCAATTACCTTATCAAGAAGTACGAACAGGAAATGATGTTCATTCTCGGCCCCGGGCATGGTTTTCCCGGACTCCAAGCAAATTTGTTCCTGGAAGGATCGCTGAGCAAGATCTCCAAAAAAATTCCCTACAACGAAAAAGGCCTTTGTGAGATCATCCGTAATTTCAGCTGGCCGTACGGATACCCCAGTCACAGTAATCCCGGAGCTCCCGGGGTTATTTTGGAGGGAGGAGAGCTGGGATATGCACTGGCGACTTCGTACGGAGCGGCTTTTGATAATCCGAATCTGATCGTAACTTGCCTCATTGGCGATGGAGAGGCGGAAACAGGAGCCACCGCGACAGCCTGGCACAGCAATAAATTTCTCGACCCCAAAACTTGCGGCGCAGTGCTGCCAATCCTCCATGTGAATGGCTACAAAATTTCCGGCCCAACGATTTTTGGGAGAATGAGCAATCGAGAACTGGAAAATCTCTTTTCCGGGTATGGGTACTTACCGATCATCGTTGAAGGGAAAAATCTTTTCTCGCCCATGAGAAAGGCCATGGAAAGGGCTTACGGCGAGATCAAGGCCATTCAAAAAAAAGCAAGAAATGGAAAAAAGCCGATCGTGAGCCCGAGATGGCCGATGATTATTTTGAAATCCCCCAAGGGCTGGACCGGAATTCACAAGATTGGAAATAAGCTCCTCGAAGGGAATTTCCTTTCGCACCAGGTCATTGCCGGAAACTGCAAGCATGACCCTGAGGAACTGCGACTTGTTGAGGAGTGGTTTGCTTCTTATAATTTTCAGAAACACTTTAACCCCAAGACAGGATTTTCGAAGTCCATCACGGATGTTCTCCCACCGCAGCATCTTCGTATGGGGATGTGTCCGCATGCTTTCGGCGGAAAAATCCGAAAGCCACTCAAACTGCCCGACATCAACGCTGTAAAAATTCCACTTATTGAACCCGGTCAGCTCAGTGGGAATTCCATGTTTAAAGCAGGGGATTACTTGCGAGATGTTTTCCACATGAACCGAAACGAAAAAAACTTCCGACTTTTTTCTCCGGATGAAACCTACTCAAACAGGATTATGGCAGTCTTTGAACAAACCAAGCGAGCTTTTGTTTGGCCTTTGCAAAAAAATGATCAGGATATGGGCCATGATGGCCGGGTGATGGAAATGTTGAGCGAACAAAATCTGCAGGGATTCTTCCAGGGGTATATTTTAAGCGGACGACACGGCGTTTTTGCTTCCTACGAAGCCTTCATTCAGATCGTGTCCAGCATGGTTGACCAGTACGCGAAATTCATCAAAGCCTCGGCGGAATTCCCCTGGCGAAAACCAGTCTCCTCCATGAATTATATTTTGAGCAGTCTTGGGTGGAGGCAAGATCACAATGGGTATTCCCATCAAAACCCCGGATTCATTTCCAACATGCTCGTCAAGCACGGGAATTTTATTTCCGTGTATTTTCCAGCCGATGCTAATGGCATGCTCGTTACTCTGGAAGACTGCCTTACCGATACGAATCGCATTAATGTCATTGTTGCCGGGAAAAATTATCTTCCCCAATGGAGAACCCTTGCGCAGGCAAGGGACCAGCAAAAGAAAGGGCTTGCCACCTGGGATTTTGCCAGTCATCAGAATCCGGACATCGTGTTTGCTTCTTCGGGAGATTACCCCACCCAGGAGGCGCTTGCTGCGGTGAATATGATGAGGTTTATTCTCCCTTCGGTAAAAGTTCGCTATGTGAATGTTTCGGAATTAACGGCACTTGGTCTGGGAGACGAGAAAAAACCGATGTCCGATAAAGATTTCGTTGCTCATTTCACGAAAGATAAACCGATTATTTTTAATTTCCACGGATATCCGGACACCATCAAACGCATGTTCTTTGCCAGGAGTTCCGGAAAACGAATCGTGATCAATGGCTACACGGAGGAGGGCTCCACCACAACTCCATTTGATCTTCAGATCAGGAATCATACTTCAAGGTACCAGCTGGTTTCTCAGGCTTGTGCATCTCTTGAGCAAGGAAAGGTTATTTCAAAAAGTCAGGCTGCACCGATCAAAAAACTTATCGTGAGAAAACTCGATGAGCACCGAAAATATATCATCCAATACGGCATTGATCCTGATGAACTTGCCAATTGGAAGTGGGGTCAATACCCCGCGGAGCTTAAATAATCATTATGCATCTGATCATCAATGCCGGTAGTACCACCATCAAGTATGTTTTTTTCGAAGGGCAAAAGAAAATGCTCTCCGTTCGATATGAAAAGCAGGGATCGAAGTATTCGGTGACTCTTGGAGCCAGATCTGATCAAAGTGTTTCAAAGCGAATCTATGAGAACTCCCTGAAGCATCTTTTTTCCAGTACCGGAATTGCTCCAAAACACATCACTCGAGTGGTCTCAAGAGTCGTTCACGGGGGAAACATCTTTCAACAACCCGTACAAGCGAGCAGTGCTGTCCTCAAAAAACTCAACACTCTTGATGTTCTTGCACCGCTTCATAATCCTCCTCAGCGTCTTTTGGTCCAGTCAGCGTTGAAGATGCTCCCAAAAATTCCACACTGGATTCTGTTTGATACGGCCTTTCACCACACACTTCCTGAGCGGAGCTGGCGTTATGCGCTTCCGAAAAAATTGTGCGACCAAAACGCTCTTCGACGATTTGGATTTCATGGGATTGTGTGCAGCTCAGTTGTCCAGCAGTTGAAGGAAATGAAAAAACTTCCACCAAGACTCATCATCTGTCATCTGGGAAGCGGATGTAGCGTTACGGCCGTGAAGGATGGAAAAAGTGTGGATACCAGCATGGGGTTTACTCCCTTGGAGGGGCTCATCATGGGCACAAGAGCAGGGGATCTCGATCCGGGCCTGCTTCTCCATTTGGAGCAGCAACTTGGCCTCAGCTCACATCAGCTTTCTGAAATGCTCTTGCACGAAAGCGGACTGAAAGGGCTCACCGGATCTGCCGATATGAGGGTCGTTGAGCACGGCCTTCGGAAAGGTCATGAGGAGGAGGCTCTTGCATTTGAACTGTTCTGCTTCAAAGCCGCTAAAGTTATCGCCAGTTACTGCGTTCCTCTTGGTGGCATCGATATGATCGTCTTTTCCGGCGGCATCGGTGAAAACGCTCCACTCGTCAGAGCAGGGATCAGTGAATTCCTTCGGCCTCTTGGCGTCAGGATCCATCCGAGAAAAAACGCCCATGCCCTGCCTGGTCAATTTTTTCACCAGATATTTTCAAAGATAAAACTCCTGTGGCTGCATGCCGATGAAGAGGCGGAAATGAATCGGTGGTTGCGGGGAGCGGATTCGAACCGCTGACCTCCGGGTTATGAGCCCGACGAGCTGCCACTGCTCTACCCCGCATGCACAGTGTAGTGGCAGCAATTCAAAATATCAATGAAAAGGTCTATATTAAGCCTCTTCTTTTAAGTTCGTCTCTTCCCTTTCCTGTTTTCAATTCTTTTTCTCGTATCATACTAAGTCCTCGATTTGGGTATGATTCTGAGTAAATCAACTCCCAACCTGAATAGCGACTCGTCCAACTTGAATCACCATTGTTATGGTGTTCTATTCGTTTTTCAATATTTCCAGTCTGGCCAATGTATATTCTTCCTTCTTTGCTTTTCAAAATGTAAACCCAATACATATTCTCATAATTATGAGCCCGATCCGCCGCGGCGGACCACTGCTCTACCCGGCAGAGCAAGTGTAGTCGGGAAGCCACGAAAGGTCAATTTATTGGCTAAAAACGTAGCTCCGCAATGGCTGGTCGATGATCCGATCCAATATCCGGCCCGATTTTAAATTCAAGGGGAGCGATATTCCGACTCACGAACATGTGGTCGATCGGGAGATAAAATCCATATCCAAACCAGCTCATCTGAAGACCGCTGCTGAAGTTTCTTAGATTCATAAGATTGGAGTCTTGAATGAACTTTTGATAGAAGTGAGACCATGGCGTGAGATTGAAGTCGCCCATCACGATCGTGCGTTCTTGAGCTGCGATTTCCTTGGTGAGCATCTCGAGCGACGCATTCCGTTCTTCGTACGTTGATGGCGTGATCGGGGTCATCACGTGGGTGAGGACGATGTGAGCTGTCTTGTGGTCTTTTTCGAGGAGGGCCGTGATGAATGGAATGCCATCCGGGTAATGCTTGACCATGAGCTCTTTGAGCTCAACTTTGCTGTAGAGGCCCAGGCCAAAGCCATTCGGGGCAGGAAGTGTTTCCTGATAAGGATAGTCTGCGTGAAGAATTTCCAGAGTCTTGGCCAAACCTGGCGTGAGTTCCACGAGACCAAAAACATCCGGATTTTCTTTTTTGATCAGATCAATTGTCCTCTGATAATCGATATTTTCATACAATACATTTGCAGAAATAATTTTAAGATCCGTCACCGCACCCTGATCTGAAGCAAAGCTTCGCGGACTATGAAGATAGGGTCGTACCAGGGCATATCCCTGGAGGGTCATCGAGAAAATAATCAAAAAGCAGAAGTAGCGATGGAGTTTTTTCTGCTCAAGGTTTGAAAATAAAACTATGATGCTTAGCAAAAAGGGGACATGGAGCAGAAGGATATACGGAACAAAGTTGATCAGAAGATCGCGAAGGTAGAGTGAAGGGAAGAAGACGAACGCGCAAAATCCGATCACGTAGATCGCGGCAATCGTGTAGAATAACCCTGTGAGCTTTGCTTTTCGCTGGTGCATAGCGAGGGTCATTATAGTCCTGATTTCCGGATGAACAAGAAGTCAAAAAATCTCGTTGAGCTTCACATTGCCACGCTTATTTTGGGTTCGAATGGAATTTTTGCCAAGTTGATAGCACTTCCGGCCTCACAGATTATCTTTTGGAGGTCGCTGATTGCTGCCATCGCCATCGGCATCTATTTGCTCGCAAAGAAAAAGAGAATATTCCTGAAAGAGAAAAGAGATTATTTGATTTTTGTTATGCTGGGCATTTTCGTCGGCATTCACTGGGTTACTTTTTTCTATTCCATACAGATTTCAAATGTTGCGATTGGCTACCTTTCGCTGTTCACCTATCCGGTGATGACCGCTTTCCTCGAGCCTCTCTTAAATCATGAGAAATTGGAGAAAAGGGATATTCTGAGTGCCCTCCTCGTCTTTGTCGGTGTCCTGGTGATTGTGCCTGAGCTCAGGATCTCCAATATCGTTACTCAGGGAATACTTTGGGGTGTTTTTTCCGGTCTTCTCTATGCTCTCAGGAATATTTATTGCCGGGCGTCTGTGAAGAAGTACTCAGGCCCCTTGGTGATGTTTTATCAGTTTGTGATCACTGCCGTGATCCTGCTCCCCAGCGTTTCCGGAAACTTCGAACTTCATTTCAAGAGTATTCTCTTGCTGCTTATCTTAGGCCTCGTTTGTACCGCATTTGCCCATGTTCTCCTCGCCAACAGCCTTGAAACTCTCAAGGCTCAAACAATCGGCATTGTGGGAAGTTTGCAGGTGGCCTATTCAATTATCTTTGCAGCTCTTTTGCTCTCCGAATTACCGACTATAAAAACATTGATCGGTGGTGCCATTATCATGACGGCTGTTTTCATTGAGATGAAAAAACGACAACAGCCGGAAGCCTTGGAAGTTCATGAATGATGAGGATATAATACCGGAGCTTTGCCGTCGTGGCGGAATTGGTAGACGCGTACGTTTCAGGGGCGTATGAGCGCAAGCTTGTGTGGGTTCGATTCCCACCGACGGCACCACGTCAGATTGAAGTCTTCACACTTCGGGACTTGCTTTGCAAGCCCCTTCGGTTACGACTTCAATCTTCCTTTCCAAAATTGTTCATCGCATACCTTTTTTATGATTCAAAATTATTTCTTTCGATTTTGATAATCTTTATTCAAATTTTTTCACCAATTTTGGTATAATACACCATTATGACTATCACCCCCATTCATACTTCACGAATAGAACCTTTTCCAAAAGAGAAAATTGAGGATTGGATCAAGGGATGCCTTTGGCAATCAAAGAATACCTTGAGGAATGGTGACATCGCTGTTTTGAGCTCGAAGATCGTGAGCTATTTCGAGGGCAATGTGGTTGAGCTTTCGACGGCTCAACCGACTGCGAAAGCGAGGAGGTGGGCAAGGAAAATGAATGCCAATCCGGCGCTGATCCAGCTTGCGATGAATGAAGCTGATTCCGTGATCGCCGTCACGCCATGGGTCCTGCTCACGCGCAAGAATGGAATCTTCTCTTCCAATGCTGGAGTGGATCTCAGCAATGTTCCGAAAGGATATGCCATTACTTGGCCCAAGGATCCTTTCGCTTCGGCAAGAAAAATTCAGCGACTTCTTCTCAGGACATTTCGACTGAAGAAGCTTGCTGTGCTGATCATCGATTCTGCATGCCAACCCGGAAGGAAGGGGACGCTGTCCTATGCCATTGGCTTTGCCGGCATCAAAGGCTTCCAGGATTTGAGAGGAAAGAAGGATCTGTATGGCAATATTCTTCGCTACAGCGCACTCAACATTGTGGATTCTCTTGCCACTGCTGCAAATGTGATGATGGGAGAGAGCACGGAATCCTTTCCTCTGGCGATCATTCGAGATTTCCCCTGGAAAAAAAACACAAGAACAAAAAAAGACGAGATGGTGATCTCGTCTCAAGATGAAATGTTTCCGATTCGGAAAACTCGATAGCTATTTCCTTCTTGCCTTGATTTTCTTCATCATGGGTCTTCGCAGAGCCCCTTTGAGCTTCGGGACAAATTTCGAGAGGGCGCTGGCGACCGATTTCGTTGCTCGTACTTCCGCTTGCTCAACTTGTAATTCCTGCTGCATGAGGGTATTTTCTTTTCTCGTGTTGTGCTCTATCTTCATGATCAGCTGAAGGATTTCCGCGCTGGCCATCAGGATGAGCGCCACAAAGATGCCTCCAAATCCGAGGAGAATAAAATCCGTTGTTGAAATCCCACTGTAGGTCCCGAGGATTGCTCCAAGCGTCCCAAAGATGAAGATGAGGAAGGAGGCGACCTCGAGCACCATGACGGTGATCGCGACAAATTTGAATTCTTGCTTTGTGAGGTGAGCTTTCATAGGAAAAGATAGCTTAGAAGATGACGTACAAATTCTATTCTTCGCCGGGAGACCATCAAAGTACTTTATCTTCCATTTTCTCAAAAATTAGTATGTAGTACTAGAGGCATGAAAATCTTCTGTGTTGGTATCGGTGGTATTGGACTCTCAGGTGTTGCACAAATGCTGAGAAGCCAGGGTCATGATGTGTCTGGTTCGGATCTTTCCACAAGTGAGATCACGGACCTTCTTCGCAAATCAGGTATTCAGGTTCTTCATCTGCACTCAGAAAAAAATATAGATAAGACTTTCGATCAGCTGATCTATTCCGAAGCCGTGCCCGAAGATAATCCGGAGCGAGTGAGGGCGGAAGAATTTGGCATTCCTCAGATCAGCTATGCCCATGCGCTTGGGAATCTCAGTCGTGATAAAAAAACAATTGCCATTACCGGCACGCACGGGAAAACAACCGTAACCGGCATGGTCACAAGCATTCTTCTTTGCGCCAAGAAGGACCCGAATATCATTGTTGGTTCGACGCTCAGGCTTCTTCAGAACAAAAATTTCCGCGTCGGAGGTTCTGATCTCTTTCTTCTTGAGGCGTGTGAATATCGAGATAACTTTCTTTACCTCACGCCCTGGATCATGGCCATCAATACGCTCGAGCTGGATCACCTCGACTATTTCAAGACAGAGGAACGATATTACGCATCATTCCAAAAGCTTGCGGAGAAGATCCCTTCCAGCGGCACCCTCATTCTCTTCCAGCATGATGAGTCAAAGCTGAATCTTGAAAACATTCGAGCTCACAAAAAAATACTTCCAGCCCACCTCGAAGCCCAGTTCAAACTTTCGTTGCAGGTGCCCGGAGCTCACAATCGACACAACGCGGTGATGGCGGTATCCATCGCTGAGCAGCTTGGTATTCCAGAAGAAGCAATTCGAAAAGGTCTCGAGAGCTATCAAGGCGCTGCGCGTCGGTGGGAATACAAGGGTGAGATTCAGGGCGCCAAGCTCTACGATGACTATGCCCATCATCCGGCGAAGATCCGAGCGACGATCAACGCCACGCGAGAAAGATATCCGAAAGAAAAGATTATTGCTGTTTTTCAGCCGCATCAATATTCGCGTACCCGAGAGTTTTTTGAAGATTTTACGAAGGCTTTTTCTGAAGCGGACGAAGTCTGGATCACGGATATCTATCGAGCTCGCGATACAGAGGAAGATGTGAAATCTGTTTCTGCCCCAAAGCTTGCAAAGGCGATTCAGAACCCCAAGGATTCAAAATATATTCCTTTGAAAGACATTCCCGAAAACATCCAGAAGCATGCTTCTGCAGGAAAAGTTTTCCTGGTGATGGGGGCGGGGAATATCAATTCGATTTTTGATCATCTCCAACAGATGCCCTGATATGGGCAATATCCGCATTTCTTTTCATCGAATTCAGGAAGCCTCGGGAACTCCAAGGCTTTTATTTTTCTCCAGACTTCGAGCACAAGTTTCTCATAATCCTTCACCATCTCAGGTGTTAGAGCAACGCTCTGATTCATGAAGCTGCCTTCCTCCATGCCGTATTTCTTCACGCTTGTCTTCACCAGATCGAGAAAGACCAGCTGTCCTTCTTTCACAGGGCGCCTTCGATAGCCGCTCTCGTAGAGCATTTTGTAGGCGATGAGCTGGCGAAGGTAGTCATCGCAGTCCTCCGAAAAAATGTCCGACACATTTTGCAGAGCTTTGATATGGTCATCGGGACTGCCGGTTTTGTAATCCACAACACGCACATGAAGGTCTTTGCCGATCATTTCGACCTTGTCGAATTTTCCTTTGAAGACCAGGCCTTCGGGCATTTTTTTCACCAGTTGTCGTTCCAACTCCAGTGGCTTGATCGGCCCCTCGGCCAGCATTTTCTGATACCACTCTTTTGCAAATTCAAATTTCTGCAGGCAGCTTTGCTTCACGGACTGCTCCGCGCCTTCCCACTCGAGATCTTCCAGGAATTGATCTTCGAAGTAGGTGACATCTGGCATGATGCCTTCCTTCATGAAGCGCCGGTAGCTTTTTTCCAGAGCTTTGTGCACGCACTGACCGTAGATGAGCGATGGTTTTTGGATCTTCGGAGTTTTGAGAAGGTGCTGGTAGAGAAATTGCCGCGGGCAGAACAAATAGCGGTTCACGGATGAAGGACTCAGAGAGAGTTCTTCCACGAGTCCTCGCAATGTTTCCTCACTTGCCAAGGCAGGGTCAGGCTGCGGGGCTTTTTTTGTGAGATGAATGAGAACCTCTTCTTCGGGGATCATGGTGATTTCCTTCGGGAGGAGATCGGCATCATGAAGATAGCGAGAAATGATCTGCTTTTCTTCCGGTGCGCAGCTGAAGGTCAGGGTTTCTTTGGCCCGCGTAGCCGCGACATAGAAAAGTCGAAGTTCATCAAACTGATGGAGTTTTTTTTCCTCTTCTTGGTCCTGCACTTTTTCTTGACCGAGCAGGAGCTCATGCGGCAGGGGAATGAGCTTGCCGCGTTCCCGTTTCGGCCAGGAGAGATCCTGCACACAAAAAGGAATGAAGACATGTTGAAATTCTAAGCCTTTCGATCCATGGGCGGTAAGGATCTTCACGCCAGCTTGATTTTTCGACACCATGGCTCCCTGGAGTGCAATTTCGTGTCGCTCCAGTTGCGAGAGTTGAGAGCTGTACTGATCAATCTTGAGTCCTGGGCTGGCTCGATTGGCCTTCTTCAGATTTTCCACAAAGCTTCCAATGGCGCGAAGTTCACGAAGCCGAATGACCTCTTGGTCTTCATATTCCTGCAAAATAAAATCAATCAGCCCCGAGTCTGCAAGGAAATCCATCATGAGCGCGGAAATGGGATAATCTTTCGCACGTGTGATGAGCCGGCCAAGCGCCCACGAAGCGCGGTGAAGTCTTTCGGGTTTTTTGAAGGCCAGTTCTTTCAGCACCGAGAGTTGCGCTGTCTCTTCAGGCTGGGGTGGCTCATGATCTCTGGCCTTGGGTCGCTCCGGAGCCGGAAAGCGAAGCAGGAGCTCGGAGAGAAGAGTGGGAAGGAAAAATCCCGAAGGCTTTTGCGAAATTGGTAGATCAAAGGAGGCCTGCACAGCTTCATGTTGGTAGGCGCGATCGGATTTCTTCAGTTTTCGTCGCATCTTCTTTCGTCCTTCCTCGTACTGGCGATGGACAGAGCCAACGAGGAGCATCAGGTCCGCGTGCTTGATCTGCCAGAAGTCGTTCAGGAGGACCTCAAAGAGCAGCACATCTTTTTCTTGCGAGGTGAGAGCGCCCTCGGCAAGACGGATCAGGTTGATCAGCTGTTGAATACGAAATTCTCCCCGGATATCCTCTTTGCCATCCGTAGCATAGGGGATTCCAGCCTGGAGAAACGCTTCGATGAGGTGCCCAACGTGCTTCCTCGTGCGTACAAGCACTGCGGTATCATTCCAGGATTCTTTCGGAAGTTTTTTGATCTGCTGGACAAGAAAGGTGAGCTCTTCTTCACTCGTTCCAAATCGTCGTGAGGTTACAGGGATAGCCTTTTTCACTTCGTGCGTTGCTTCCAAGGCAGGTTTTGTGAGCCTTTCTTTGGGATCAAGCTGCTGAATGATTCTCCCGCTGAGATCGAGAATCGAAGGAACAGAGCGATAATTCTTAGTGAGTATTATTTTCTCAGAATTGAGAAAGAACTCTTCAAGGAGTCGGAAGTTCTGTGAGCTGGCTCCCTGGAAACGGTAGATGGACTGATCATCATCTCCCACCACCGCGATATTGGATTTCGGATCTGCAAAAATCTTCAGGAGCAACTTGAGCTGTGCGCCATTGGTATCCTGAAACTCATCTACCATGACGTATTGATACTGCTCTCGTACCTTCGCCAGAAGTTCGGACTCTCTTTCCAAGACTTCGGTTGCCATGAGGATCATATCGTCGAAATCGTAGCGTCCACGACGGTCAAAAACCTTGAGATTCTTCGCCGGTATTTTAGAGTCTTCGTAGGCGCGGTAGATTTTCGCAAATGCCTTGAGGCGAGCCATGTGTTTTGCTTCGATCCATTTGCCCTTGGGTTCGAAGTTTTTTAAGAATTCTTCCAGGTCCCCTGGTGTGATGCCATCTCGCTTCAGAGCTCCTATATTTCTCTCGATATCGTAGCGATAGAGGTAGGGAGCGTTCGCATGTCGTATCGCGCTTATCTCTGGCAGATTATCAAGAAGGTATTCGAGCACGTTGATGCGTTCCAGATCGGTCATTTCAATCCGTTCGCCCTTGATTGAGGTGGCTTCTTCGGACTCGGTGATGAGGGTATTGGCAAAGCTGTGAAAAGTCTCAACCACCACATCGTAGCCGCGAGGCCCCATGATCCCAGCGAGCCTTTCTCGCATGGCCTTCACGCCAGCATTGGTGAAGGTGAGCAGCAGCACATTGCTTGGGTACAGATCCGTCTGCCGCAGGATATTGGCCGTGCGCACGGAAAGAAGTTGAGTCTTTCCCGTTCCGGGTCCTGCAAGCACCATTAATGGGCCGTCGATGGCATTGACCGCTTGCTTCTGCTCATCGTTGAGCTGCTGATAGAGTTCTTCGTACTTCATGTGAATGATTATTCTTCAAGCAGCGGCTTTTCGAGCTCCAGGACTTCAATATTCCCTCCCGCTGTTTTTTCACTGATCCGGTAGATATCCTTGTCAATTTTTTTGAATTCTTTGTAGGACTGGTTGTAGATCGATACGGTCGTTCCCAGGTGTGCTCCCATTTTTTTCATTTTGTCGTCAAAAGAAAGAATGTGCTGCTGCAGCTTGATGGCATTCTTTTTCACCTCCTCGATACCTTCCTCGATCTTCAGCTGATTGAGGCCCTGGAGTACGG
Source organism: uncultured Candidatus Peribacteria bacterium (assembly GCA_964634525.1). Lineage (GTDB taxonomy): Bacteria > Patescibacteriota > Gracilibacteria > JAUYGZ01 > JAUYGZ01 > CAZWLI01. The sequence continues at coordinate 12,608 of CAZWLI010000030.1, forward strand.
TTTGGAGGTAAGCAACGAACGAAGAAGGGGAGACGATGATCACCTTTTTATTGAAGGCATATTCAATGAGATTTTGAGTATTCACGGATGCTCCGACGCTATTCATGAGGAGACTGTGGTACACGCCCTCGGCGGGGATGTACATGAAGGCAAATTCCATGGTGTTCTCTTCCGGTCGGACGTATTTGCTCGTCTCATCAATACGTTTTTTCACATCCATTCGGAATTCCTTTTCGAGTCTCTCTCGTCTCTCCTGATCAGTTTCCTCCTGAATCTGATTAAATTTTTCGAGCGAAAATTTCGAGTCGATCGGAATGACCTTGTCTTTGATCATCACGACCGCATCGACAATTTCTCCATTGCTGAATTTGTACTGCATTTGGTATTGCTTCGGACTGAAGAGAGAGCTGAGGAGTGATTCCAAGAAGTATTCCCCGAGCACACCTCGGTGTTTCGGATTTTTCAAAATGTTCTCAAGGCTTTGCATTTGCTGGGCAAATCCAGCCACTTGTTTATTCGTGGCATCGAGTTCAGAGAGCTTTTTCGTGACGGATTCGATCAGCTTCGCGCTCTCGCCAAACATCTTCTGATGACTGTCGCCGAGAGATTTCGTTTGAGCATGCAGTGACTTATCCTGCTGGGAAAATTTATCATTGAAAGTGTTTTTAATATCATTCAGTTGCTGAAAGAGAAGGCGAATTTTCTCATCTTCACCTTCAGGCTTCTGAAGATTTTTAACCTGGAACGCTGCATAGGCAACAACGGCGATCAGAAGGGCGGCTGCCACAATCACAATAATTTCCATAGATCTGAAAAGTAGTGTCATGATATCAGAAGCGCTATGCTTTTTCTATGAGCTCCTCTTCGTCTTCTTCGCGCTTTTTTGAACTCGATTGTTGGCGAGGCCTGGCGGTGATCGGCATGATCATCTTCCACGGCGCTTTCTTTGGCGATTATTTTGGTCTGGTAGAAGTTCGCTATTTCGAAGGCTTTTGGCTGGGGCTTGCGCGCTCGGTTCAATTCAGCTTTCTCCTGCTCGTGGGTATTGGTATCGAACTTTCTTTTCAGAAATCTCTGCTTCGTGGTGAGCGGTTCAGAGACTTTTTGAAAAAAGAATATCGCAAGGCCCTCGTTCTCTTTGCCTGCGCTCTGCTCATCACGCTCGCCAGCTTTTTCTTCGCGTCAGACGATATGATTATCTTCGGCATTCTTCACTTCATTGCGCTGAGCCTTCTCCTTCTCAGCCCACTTGCCAGATTGCCGATTCTTTCCGGCATTCTTGCGTCGATCATTTTCCTTCTCAGTTTTCCAATATCCGGTATTCAAACTTCGTCCCTTCCGCTTGTGATCTTGGGATTCCACTCTCCAACCTTCCGTTCTTTGGATTATTTCCCACTTTTTCCCTGGCTCGTCACCCCACTCTTGGGGATCTTCTTTGGCTCACTGTTCTATCGACATGGGAAGCGAAGATATTTCTTTCCGCAAGCTACTTTTGAGCATGCTTCAGCTCCTCGTTTCCTGGCTCTGCTTGGTCGCCACAGTCTCCTTATCTATCTTCTCCATCCGATCATTCTTATTTTAGCTCTTGTTTTCATGAAGAGATTCCTCTTCGTTTAAGAGGAATTTGATATACTCTCTCGTGCATTCCTTTGTTTATGAGAACCGCGATTTTTATTACCCTCAGCGTCATCAACGTGGCATCTCTTCTTGCTTTGATGATTTTTCAGCGAGCAACTTCAAAAATTCTCCAGAGTTCGATCAAAAGCGTCGGACAAAAAAATCGGACGGTTTTTGACACACCTCGGCTTAAGCATTTTCGCATCGCGTATTTCACCGTGGTCATTTTTCTCATTACCGCTTCGTATTATTTTTTCTGGCATTAATTCATGAAAGAAGATCTCAACATCATTGCCAATCTCAATGATCACTGGATCATTATGGTTCGTCCTATCATTGAATTTGTGATGCTCAGTAGTATAGGACTCTCCCTTTTGCTTATTTCTCATTTCGTCATGGAGTCACAAGAACTCTTTCTTATCTTCATGTTTCTGGGATTTACGATGATCAGCTTCGAAGTGCATCGTCTTTTTATGAAACTCCTTGAGTGGGAAATTTCTTCTTGGATTATCACGACCGACTACGTGATCGATTTCGAAAAATCTTTTTACCACAAGAGTGATGCCACCTTTGTTGATATTGATAAAATTGAGGAAATTGAGCGCACCAAGCATGGATTTTGGGCCAATATCTTGGATTACGGCGACATCACGATCAACGTGGCGGCCTCTCCAAAATCAATCATCTGTCGTGATTTACCGAATCCCGGGAGGTGGGCGGAAGTGATCAAGGCCGTGCAAAAAGGCGATCATACCCCTCTCTCCCATCATCCTTCTTCTTGAACTATCCGGCCATAATGAAACCGCCTCGTCAGAGACGAAGCGGTAGGGTCTTCAGCTTCTCGCTGGGATCCTACCGCTCGGGAAAGAAAAAGTATTTTTTTCCTTTCCGAGAGGCAGGCTCAACCATTTGAGGAGAAAGCCAAAAATCAGGCTCTTTGTCGTTTGGATAAAGAGCCCGTGCAGTATAGAGCAAAAGGAAAGAAATTCAAGGGGAATTGTAAAATTTTCCGGTCATTCAGGGTCGGTGTATACTCATGTATGTATTTCTTCCCAAAATCAGTGGAGAATATTGAATGAAGTTTGAAGATATTCGAAAGGAAAAATTTTGAAAATAAGTGGAAGTATGAGATGAATGATTTTGGAAAAGGAGTTTCTACCTCGTAATCGAAGAGATTTCCAAAGGAGATCTCGCAGTATGAAGAGGGAGAAACGACGTAGGGCCTGTAGCTCAGGTGGTTAGAGCAGATCGCTCATAACGATTTGGTCCTTGGTTCAAGTCCAAGCAGGCCCACCACTCCGTAAACCCCTTAATGGGGACTGCGCTCTCCTCGGCAGACAATTTCTTTGAAATTGCAGCCTCGGAGTCCTTCGCTACGAGTCCCTCCGGGACATCTTCGCTCCGGACCGCTTGTCTCGCCACTTTCCCCGTTCGCCCGCAATCCGGTTGCGCCAGGACTTCTTCCTCCTGCGCCAAAAATTAACCTCTTCTTTGAGTTGATATCTCTCTTGCTAATATCAACGAAAATGAATATAATGTTGATGTTATATGAACCTCAATAAACCAAAAATTGGTCGATATGTTGAACAAAAGGGAGGCTATAAAGCCTTCACGCCTTTTGATTTCCCTCCTCAAGGAGGCTTCATTTTAAGTCCAAAATTGTATAAGAAAAATGAGGAAGCCATACGGCTCGTTGGCAAGCTAGATGGTATTACGAGACTTTTACTTGATAAAGATTTCTTTTTACTGATGTTCACTAAAAAGGATGCTGCGTATTCAAGTGAAATTGAGGGAACAAAAGCAACCTTCCAAGACGCAGTAGCCGCTCCAGTTACCGAGCAAAAATCCCAGCTCCCCTCCGATGTTGATGATATTTTGCATTATGTCGATGCCATAAATTACGGCATGGAAAGGATTAGAACCCTGCCTATCTCTTTGAGATTAATAAAAGAAATTCACCAGCGGTTAATGACTGCTGCTCGTTCAACGCAGCATGCATATCCTGGTGAGTTCAGACATACACAAAATTGGATTGGCGGAACAAATCCCGTAGATGCTTCTTTTGTCCCTCCAGCGCCTCATGACATGCTGAAATCTTTAGGTGACTTGGAAAAATTTATCCATACAGAAGATGAATATCCTTCTTTGGTAAAGGTTGGGCTAATCCATGCTCAATTTGAAACTATTCACCCATTTGCTGATGGGAATGGACGTGCGGGACGAATGTTAATAGCGTTATTTATTCAACATGCCGGTCTTTTGGAATTACCAGTTCTTTATTTATCCAGCTATTTTAAGAAACATCAAAAAC
>CAZWLI010000031.1:0-8088 GCA_964634525.1 uncultured Candidatus Peribacteria bacterium
CAATGAAATTTGGCCCGCCTGAGGCGGGTTGGGATTTGGAATTTGGCATTTCAATGATCGGCCCCTTCAGCGTTTCCTTCATCCAGCACTGAATGGCGCTTGGCCACTGAAGCAGGGGCACGCTATCGCCCTTGCTGCAGCTCGATGGTTTTTCTCCATTCTTTTTTGCCTCCAGTTCACGTTTGGCTTTTTTCTCTTCCAGTTTTTTTTGAATCGCTGCTTCGCCATCTTTCACCTTTTGCAAGAGTGCATCGCCCTGAGTCTTCTGGCTCGATTTCGAATCTTCGAGATTTTCCTGAAGATTGGGGAAGGTAAAATCAATGTGCGTGCTGTCCCCAGACAAGATGGCGTAGGTCATGACCTTGTCCTTCGCGAGCAGCGGCAAACCTTCTTTATGCTTGCCCTCAATGGAGAGTGAAAGCCAACGCGCAGCCTGAAAGAGCTCACTGTTGAGGGGCTGAAGTACGATCGCAAGTTCACCTGGCGACTGAAGCGGCACGGGAGCAACGGTGCGGCTCAGGCGCGTCACCGGTTGAGGACCGCCGTCAAGCTTCTTCACCTGATCATCGAGCATCTTAATGCCCACCTGAATTGCAGTCGGTACCGGCAAGGGCGGAGCAAAGGGAACCGGGCCCAGGAGCACAAGCGCAACGGCCTTGGGATCCATTTTTTCAATGAAATCGTGAGGGCTGTGCAAAATGCTCAGATCCACGCGCACGCCATCTCGTGCACTGTAGAAATCTCGAAGGCTCTTGGCCTCATTCACGGTACTTTTAGCAATCTTGTTGTCGCAGCTTCGCTTGATGGAAGGTGGATTCACCTTGGGCAGCTCCACGGTCGGCACCTCGAAGGCCAGCAGGTCATCCGGATCAATCTTCGGAATCTTGATCTCCACGCTCAGCGGCGGGATTTCGTAGGTGTAGCTACATTTCAGATCGAGATCCTCATGCGCGAAGGCTTGAGGAAAATATTGTCTGAGAAGATCTTGGATCTTTTTCTCTGTTTCTTCCTTCACGCTCTTGCCGGTGAGGTACGCTTCGACAATTTCAAAATCCTCCTTCTTTTTCTCTGGATCCAACTCAGTGCGTAGAAGCTTGAGAACTTCCACGCGATAGGTGGCGAAGGACTGATCAAATCCCGGAATATCGTTGTAATTCCAGAAATCTCTGCGGCCAGCCGCAGAAGAGCTGAGGGCCAGATAAGCGCCATATCGCTTCCAGTTCGCCTCCACGCGAAGGGCTCGCAGTTCCTTTTCTTTTTTGCCCACGAGATCCTGAATCGAACTCCGAATGTTTTCCGGCGTGGAATTCGAGAGGGAAAAGAAATTCGGATACGAGAGCGTGCCCACATTGCCAGGCGACTCCTTGTCAGCCCCACCAAGAGAAAAATCCACATGCCGCAGCGCATCGATGGGAAGGAAGTGCGCCATCTTCTTGTCAAAAAATTGCTTCACGCTGTCGCCGGTCGGCTCCACGTGATTCATGATCGAAGGAATACTGACGAAACTCGCGTCCTCTACGTCCGAGGGAATGCGCACGCCCTCCGTGGTCTGGGAATAATTTGCCGTGACGAGATTCATGAAGGCTTTTGCGTCCTTCGGGATCAGGGGTCCATCATGATTGAGGCAACGGCGAAAGTCCGTATCACCGGCGAAAGGTTCGCTGGAAGCATAATCAAGTAGCGGCACCTGCGAGGCTCCCTCAGCACACTGATCCTTCACGGTGTAGGAGCAGTAGCCGCGATTTTTGAAAATTTTCTTGATTTCCTGCTTGGCTTTTCTTCCTTTTCCCGCAGCCGCCACGATATCCTGCGCCGTGAGCGGATCATCCTTGCGGTTCATGGTAATGGCCATCCCCTTCTCGCCTTTTTCCGAGGGAAGGTTTGAACCTCGCTCAATGCTACATTCGTCCACGGATTTCACGGACTCCACGGGAACTCCATTCACCACTCGCTTGACGCTCGTGATCTCGTAGTCCAGCACCGGAGGCGTGGCGAACTGATTACGGCGCTTAGTTTCTGAAACGAGCTCAAAGGGCATCTGGAGCTTCTCGGCTTCTGTATACAAATAGTGTTCAAAGGTGTCGTTGGCCTGCTTGATGCTAAGGCTCGAAACCTTGTCGAGCACGGTGATCAGCGATGCCAAGGTTTGATTTTGCTGCCGCAGACCAACCTGATCGAGGGTCTCGCTGGTGCCGGACACATAGCGCTGGACAACGTGAAGATAATCCTTCAGGAGGTTGCGAATCGCGCCGGGACTAAACATATCCGGAATGCTCTCCTTCAGACGATCCTCACCGTAGGCCTTGACCTCGGGATTCGTTTTCGCAGCTGCGGCATTTTTTTGCGCAATTTCTTGCTGAGATTTTTTGGGGTCAAAGCCAAGATCTTGATTCGCATCCTGCGACTTATCTCCAAGTTTCTGGGCCGTGAGTTCCTCGAAGCGCTTCACCGACTCGCCCGAGAGTTCATTGAGCCATTTTCCGGAATATTCGTAATTGAAGAGCTTATCCAGCGACTGCATTTTTTTCTCGTACCAACTCTTGGCTTCATTGTCGAAGCTGGAATTTTCCCAAAACTGATCATGAAACCCGATCTGATCCTTCACCACGGGGCCTTTGCCGCTGGAATACAATTCATTTTTTTCAAAAAATTGATGAAGCGCCGCGACTCGTTCTTCACCCTTGCCCGGGGGACGAATGAGCCCGTGCCAGATCTCGGCCTGAGAAGATGTTTCGGAAGAAGGCAAAAACGCTTCTTCGTCCGAATGGTAGACATAGGCCGGATGCGAAAGATCCGTGTACGGGAAAATGCTGGGAAAAGCCTCATCGCCTTTGCGAAGGACTGGCAGCGGAACCTCACCGATGATCACCAGACCAACCAATTTCGCGATGCCGCCATTGACTTCCACTCCTTCGAAATACATCTGCTGAAGCGCTTCCACAATCCTCTGCGGCGTTTCACCGTTCCACGGCGTGATAAGGCACGCCGTGCCAATGGCCTTCTGAATGCGGTCGCAATAATTTTTGACTTGTCCGGCAAGCACCGAGTCACGAAGCAGTGCCCCTTCAATCAGTACGTTCGTCAGGCCAAACTGTTTGTTGTCCCTCGGCGAAGCGTCCTTAAGCTGGTTGAGCTCGACCTCGTAGGGCTTGGCCAAGGCCGAAGCAGAGAAGAGGCCAAGGTTGCCGACGAGAAGCATGCTTAAGCCCGCTGAAACAAATCGCTGCCAGCGCTTGAAGGCACTGTCGGAAAAACAATCCCGTGAAGGAAAAAAATTGAGGATGGTGCTAAGCAAGTTTTTTGGCAATCTGAAGGCAAAATTTTCCAAATTTGAGAATAGCAAAAAGTCTCCGCAATCTCGATCTCCGAGCGCCTATCAGACCACGGTTTTCACCCAAAGAAAGCGGAAATGCATTCGTAAAAAAATACCTTGAAAAGGAATAGTGAAAAGGTATACTTTTGATATCTTCTTTTCACTTTCATGAATACTCTTTTCCCAGGCCAGCCAACAAAAAAAATTATCGTGACCGCTCCGGTCACAATGGCTCATGAGTTTCAAAGATCGTTTCCGAGACGAAAATTCAGCGTGAATGTCGTGAAGGCCATGAATGAATATCTAGATCGTCAAAAAAGAATGGAACTCAGTCGAAAGATTGATGCTTTCATTGAAAAGACGAAACATATGAAAATGAACAAGAAAAGTTCAACGCAGATTCTTCGTGAATTTCGTTATGAAAAACCATAATATAATCCATGCAAGAATACGTTGTCGACGCATCGGTTCTCATGAAATTTGTGCTCGTCGCAAACGAATCTGATCTCGAACAAACAAAGGAACTCAAAAAAAATGCCCTTTCACGCTTTGATATTCGTCTTCTTGTACCACCATTGTGGAAATATGAAGTCGGAAACACGATTCTCTCAAAAGTTCCAGGGAGAAAAGAACAGGAAGAAGCACTTTCCCTTTTCCTGAATTTTCCTTTTTACTCATACGATTTTTCAGAATTGGATCACCTGGAAATACTTCGCATTGCTCGTGATTGTACATGCACCTACTACGACACCAGCTACTATTATCTGGCAAAAGTTCGGAGTTGTCTTCTCGTAACCGCGGATGAAAAATTCATCAAGAAGGTTGGGGATAAACGCATTGTTCATATTCAAGACTATCCCTTTCATTCCACCCACAAGAGCAAGCTTTTCAGATAATTGCCTTCGGGATGAAAGACGTTGATCGGATGGTCGAAGGCCTGATGATGCCGTTGAATGATTCGCACCCGCCTGCCTGCCTCGCAAGCCGCCGCGAAGATAATTTGCTGAAAGAGTTTTTCGTCGACGTGGTAGGAACACGATGAGGTGAGAAGAAGTCCTGGGGTCTTGAGAGCTTTGAGTGCCAGGCGGTTGATGTCCTGATAACCCTTGGCAGCGTTCTTCACCTCGGACTTTCGCTTCGCAAAGGCCGGCGGATCAAGAATGATGAAGTCGTAGGAATGAACCGGATGGCGAAGAAATTCGAAGACATCCGCGACATAAAAACCACACGTGTCATTGCGAGGAAGTCCGCCTGAGACGGACGACGAAGCAATCTCGTTCAGGTTAAAATTCCTCTTCGCCAACTCGATCGCCTCTTTGGAAATATCCACGGAGTCAACTCGCGCTGCTCCCTTTTTTGCCGCCGCGACGGAGAATCCTCCACTGTAGGAGAAACAGTTGAGCACGCTTTTTCCCTTCGCAAGGCTTCCCGCCAGCCGTCGCATCTCCCGATGATCGAGATACCATCCGGTCTTGTGCCCATGTTCGATATCGACAAAAAATTTCAGTCCATTTTCCAAAATATATACCCCTCTGACAGCCTCTCCCGACAGGACTCCAACCGAGTCGGAAAGCCCCTCTTCGGCTCTCGAATGACTCCTCGATTTTTCCACGATCGAATGGGGTGTTAGTTTTTGTCGAAGGAGTTCGACAATCTTTGGCATGAGACGATCGATCCCTAGCGTGGTGCTTTGAAGCACCAGCACATCGGCGTACTGATCCACGATCAGACCGGGAATGCTATCCCCTTCGCTATTGATCAAGCGGAAGGCATTCGTGATCGTCGGGTTAAAAAAACTTTTTCGAAGCGCAACAGCCCGATCGATGCTCTCTTCCAAGGCCTCTTCCCACGACTGGTTTCCAAAGGCAATCATTCTCCCAACGATAGAACTTTTTCGATTCACATAGGCTGTGCCAAGCTGTTCGCCTTGTTCGGTGACAACATACGCCAAACTTCCATCCACAGCCGCCTCATCAAGACTCTTCACCGCTCCATCAAAAATCCAATGATGAAAATTTCGGATAGGCTTTTCTTTATCTTTTTTGAGAATGAGTTTGGGGAGCGTGGTGTTCATGAGAATGTCACAAGTTTAAGATCCGGAATCCAGGAAAAATCTTTTGTATTGTGCGTGATCAAAGAAATATCATAAAACAGTGCTGTTGCGGCGATCATGGCATCAATTTTGAAGTGCTTGGATTTTTTGAAATGCTTCATAAGAACAGCGGCTTTTTCGGCAATCGTTCGATTCACCTCAAGAATCCGAAAGGATTCAATGAGGAGATGACGAGCAAAAACCTGCTTCTCTTCGGGAATTCCAAGAAAAATTTCAAAATAGCTGAGCGCCGAAATTCCGAATTCATCTTCCGCATCGAGAAGGATCTTTCTGGCTCTCTCGTAATAAGGTGATGATTTGTCGAGAAAATAAATAACAATATTACTATCAAGAAGTTTCATTTTATATCGTTATCTTTCGAATTTCCCCCCATCCACCCCTGACTCGTTTCACGTGTATTCCCTTATTGTTCCGATCAAAGGCGGCCACATGTTCCAACCTCTTTTGAATCCTCAGCTGGCGACGAACGCTTTCCAGTACAAATTGGGATCTCTTTCCTCGAGGGATCACGGAAAGCGCCCGGACATCCTCAAGGGGAAAATTGAAAATGATTCGTTTGTAAGATACCGATTGAGGCATCGTAAATGATATATCGTAAGATGTATCGTTATGCTATCTTACAGGGCTTCTTATGTCAAAGATACGTTAAAAATGAGCTACTCATAGAGATAAATTGCAAGTTTTGTCAACATAAAGCTCGCGAAAAGGATATAAGCAGTTTTGGGAAGGAGCGAACTTATTGACTGCGGGAGAAGGAGACGCCGAGATCGGAAATATCGCCGTCCGGAATCCAATAGCTGAGGCTCACGCCGTCGAAACCGAAATCGCCGAGAATCACAAGGTTATCGCGCAAGTATAGGCGTGATGTTCTTTCGGACCTATTTCCCAGTAAACGCTCCCCAGTATTACCAAACACCGTTACGAGATCATAGACAATTTCTACAGGACTTCTCCGGAACAGTTTATTCAAATCTAGTTCGGAGAGCATATCTGCAGCCTTCCCCCAACCTTGATGTATCAAGTGTTCAGCAATCTTTCCCTTCTGTTTCTCAAAATCCTCCAAAGCCTTTTTAACATCGGGAGGGAGTGTATTCCCTTCAAATACTTTTCTGAGCTCTTGAGCCAATAGTTCTGTCTGCTGAAGGTCATTTTTTTTGGTTGATTTCGGAAGGATTGTTTTGCTCACCAATGCCCAACCGACACGAGGAGTTTCATGAGTAAAGAACGTCTCGCCCTGACACCATCTCATATTGTGGAATAGCAAATTACTTCCCCCATTCATTTTCTCCATAGTCAAAGGTGCTTCATCCGATGCCCTGTCAACCCGAAGAATCAGCATTTGGCCTCGCCCCTTGGCTTTTTCAAGGTCTTGTTTTGGGAAAGGAATTTCTGGAATTTTCATTGCGCTAAGTTTTACTCTAAAAACTTTTTCGACGGCCTCAGGGCCAAAATAATTCCCTTTACCCATAATTTTCTCAGCATTTTTAGGAGACACTATTCCTCGTGGTTTTTTGTCCAAAGTATGGCTAACCTGAAATGCTAAAGTCACCGTTAAACGTTCCCTAAAATAGCCTGCAATCATCTTCAAATCTTTAGGTCTCAAACCTTTCACTTCGGTCTCTATGATATGAAGAGCTCGTTTTCTTGATTCTTCAAGAGAAGGCTGCTGGGATTGAGATCTCGGTTTAGATACACCTTTTCTCGCCAAATTTGTGTAAAATACAATAAGACAACATTTTGATCAAATCATGGAGTTTGTCAATCGAATTTACACCACCAACTCCACGCTTCCGGGGCCTACGAGGAGGAAAAGGATCACGATGACGTTGAGCACGCGATCAAAATTCATGAAGATCGTCTGGAGCAAGCGGTGGTGGACTTCGAAGGCCACGGAGGCAGGGTCTGCAACGTTCCTTTTTGCGTTACCAAAGTGAACTTGAAAATTGAAAATTGATAATTGAAAATTTAATATCTGGGTACTCCCGGATTCCCTGTCTCCATCACAATCTCGCCCCCGTGCCCTTCCTGCCGCGCCGCAACAATTCCCTGCCGGACGAGTTCCAGAAGCGCGAGGAAACTGACGATAATCGCGGCTTTCTCTCCCCGGTGCGCGCGGGTAAATTCCTTAAAACTCATTTGGAGCGCGCTCTCCACACGGCGCGATAAACTCATAATCATCTCCTCCAGTGAAAGGACTTTCTGCACGAGAACCTTGGGGAGCGTCTCCGTTTGAGGAAGCGATAAGAGAACATCTCGTAAAGCGCCGTACAGCGCGGAAAGCGAAAGCGTCTTCGGCGGCGCAAAGGTCGGCGCGAGCGCGCGCTCCCGCGGAAAGAAAAGCATCTGTTTTCCGAACCGCTCCGCAATGCCGCGCGAGAGCTCGCGGTAACGGTTCAAAATCCGGAGCCGCTGTTCCAACTCCTCCCGGTTCGTCTCCTCCTCTTCAGTCAGAGCGAGCGCAGGAATGAGCGAACGCGACTTAATCAGAAGAAGAGTCGCGGCAATCAGCGCGAACTGCGCGCTCTCCGCAAGCGGAAAATCAGCATGGCTCCTGGCATACGCCAAAAAATCATCCGCCACTGCGGCAAGCGCAACATCATTGATATGCATTCTCCGCTTCTCAATGAGCGTAAGAAGTAATTCCAGCGGCCCTTCAAACTGC
>CAZWLI010000032.1:0-7033 GCA_964634525.1 uncultured Candidatus Peribacteria bacterium
CCGTGGATGGAAAGCTCCACAATTTCATTATGTTTGAGCATCACATTGGTCTACCCGTGTTCCAATCTCAAATCGTTCTCGCGCTCGACTGTTGGGAGCACGCCTTCATGATCGACTATGGCACTAAGAAGCCACAGTATCTGGAAGCTTTTGTGAGGAATGTGAACTGGAACAGCGCGAATGAGCGGTTTGCGGCTTAGAGCATCTTAATTTCAATATCCACACCTGCGGGGAGGTTGAGATTGGAGAGAGATTCGATGGTTGTTGCGGTGTACTCCGTGATGTCGATCAGTCTCTTGTGGGTTCGGATTTCAAATTGTTCTCGGGCGTCTTTTTTGACGAAGGTGGAGCGATTGAGCGTGATCATGTTGCGGTGCGTCGGGAGCGGGATGGCGCCGGTCACGAGTGAGCCAGTTCGTTCGGCCGTCTCAATAATCGTCTTCGCACTTTCGTCCGCAATCTTGTGATCAAACGCGCGAATAATGACGCGAATTTTTTGCTTGTCCGATGCGGTTGCCTTCTTCGTTTCTTTCTCAGCCTTTGGGGTATTGGTCACGGTTTTTTTTGGAGCAGCTACAGCATGCAAAGCTTCATCGGTGAGCGGCTCTCCTGCTTTCTTTCGGGGAGCTGGAGCTTTCTTTTCTGCGGTTTTTTTAACCGCCTTTGCTTTGGCAACTTTTTTTACTTCTGGTTTTTCGACGACTTCAGAAGCAGGAGCTTCGACTTTTTTCTTAGTAGGGGACATAGCTTAGGAAGTTAGGAAGTAAGGAGCTTCGGGAAAAGGGAAAAAAGGACGAATGCGATTCGCCCAAGATTTCTGAAGAAAAGAAAGGGGCGAATTGTTCTCCGCCTGAGGCGGAGGACTCCAGGGCTAAAAACAGCCGTTGGAGCTTTTTGATTCTACTGATTTAAGTTTGGAATGCAAGAAAAAACCGCCTCAATCCGAAGCGGTTATTTTGAATTTTCTAAAAAGCTAAGAAGCTACAAGCTAAAAAGCTATTTCAAGATTTTCGTCACGACTCCAGCTCCCACCGTGCGACCTCCTTCGCGGATGGCGAAGCGAGCGCCTTCGTTCAAGGCAACGGGAACGCCAAGCTTGACGTTGATCTTGAGGTTGTCACCCGGCATGACCATTTCCGTGCCCTCGGGGAGGATGACCTCACCCGTCACATCGGTGGTTCGAATGTAAAATTGAGGCTTATAGCCTTTGAAGAATGGCGTGTGGCGGCCACCTTCTTCCTTCGTGAGGACGTAGATTTCACCTTCGTATTCGGTGTGCGGCGTGATCGAGCCTGGCTTCGCGAGCACCATGCCTCGCTCCACATCCTCGCGCTCAAGACCCCGGAGCAGAATACCCACGTTGTCGCCGGCCTGACCCTGGTCGAGGAGTTTCTTGAACATTTCAACCCCCGTCACCACGGACTTCCTGGTCTCGCGAATTCCCACCACCTCCACTTCTTCATTGACCTTGATAATCCCCAGCTCCACGCGACCCGTGGCGACCGTGCCACGTCCCTTGATTGAGAAAACGTCCTCCACGGACATAAGGAAGGGTTTGTCGAGCTGGCGAACGGGATCGGGGATGTAGGTGTCGAGGGTATCGAGGAGCTTCTTGATGGGTTCGCCATCTGGGCCAGAGGGATTTTCGAGAGCCTTCAGGGCTGAGCCGCGAATAATCGGCGTGTCTTTACCGGGGAATTCATACTTCGTCAGGAGTTCGCGGACTTCCATTTCGACGAGGTCTACAAGCTCGGCGTCGTCCACCATGTCGATTTTATTCAAAAAGACGATAATCGTCGGGACGTTCACCTGGCGAGCGAGCAGAATGTGCTCACGGGTCTGAGGCATCGGACCGTCGGCAGCGGACACGACGAGGATGGCGGCGTCCATCTGAGCGGCACCCGTAATCATGTTCTTAATGTAGTCCGCATGTCCGGGACAGTCGACGTGCGCGTAGTGGCGCTTCTTCGTCGCGTATTCCACGTGCGAGGTGTTGATCGTAATGCCACGCTCTTTTTCTTCCGGAGCGGCATCGATTTGGTCGTAGCTCTTTGCCGTTGCAAGACCTCCCAAAGCGGCAACGCTTGTTATAGCTGCTGTTAAAGTCGTCTTGCCGTGATCAACGTGACCGATCGTGCCGACGTTGATGTGGACCTTATCGCGTACGAAGACATTATCTGCCATAGTCTTAAAATAACGTATAAAAAGCTGCACGATGGTAACAGAGGTGGAAATTGCTGTCAAATGCGGATATACTGGGTCAGATCTTTTTACCATAATGAACACGTTTGGTCATCTCTTTCGCGTCACCACCTTCGGAGAATCGCATGGCATTGCGGTGGGGGTTGTTGTTGATGGCTGTCCGCCAGGGTTGAGGCTTTCCTTGAGCGATTTTGACCAGGACCTTGGCCGCCGAAGAACCGCGCAAAGCTCTCTTGTTTCTTCAAGGAAAGAAAAGGATGAGATCGAAATTCTTTCCGGAATTTTCGAAGGCCATACGCTCGGGACACCGATTGCGATCCTGGTGCGCAATATTAATGCGAGGTCAGAAGATTATGAAAAATTCAAAGACCTCTATCGCCCCAGCCATGCGGATTTTACATATGATATGAAATATGGCCGGCGAGATTTTCGAGGCGGGGGACGGGCCAGCGCTCGCGAGACCGTTGCTCGGGTGATGGCCGGAGTGATTGCAAAAAAAATCTTGAAAGAAGCCTGTGGCATGGAGATCCTCGCCTACGTGAGGCAGGTCGGAAAAATTGTGGCTCGATTAGATCCGGAGAAAGTGACCTTCAAGCAAGTCGAGTCAAATATCGTTCGCTGTCCGGATGCAAAGACAGCGGAGAAAATGGTCGCTCATATCAAGGCAATTCAGAAAAAAGGGGACTCCGTTGGTGGAGTGGTGGAATGCGTGGTGAAAAATGTGCCCGTGGGACTTGGTGATCCGATCTTCGACAAGCTCAAGGCGACCCTCGCGCATGCGATGATGAGCATTCCGGCCACGATGGGATTTGAAGTGGGGTCGGGATTCGGGTCGCTGGATATGCTTGGGTCAGAACATAACGATCAGTTCATTCTCAGACCCCCCAGCCCCCTTCCGCTCCGTCCGCCGTGGCGGAGCGGACGGACAAGTGCAAGGGGGGGGAAGGTTGTTGCTACGAAGACAAATCATTCGGGAGGAATTCAAGGCGGAATTTCCAATGGCATGCCGATTGTTTTCAGGACGGTCTTCAAACCCGTCTCAACGATTTTTCAAGACCAGCAGACGGTGACGAAGGATCTCAAAAAACACACGCTCAAAATGTATGGACGGCATGACCCTTGCGTCGTTCCGCGAGCGGTCGTGATCGTGGAAGCCATGGCGGCGATCGTGATGGCGGATCATTGGTTACGGCAGAAGAACATGCTGCATGGTTAAATTGTTCAATTGCTGTATTGTTTGTGCAATTTTTAGCAGTGGAGCAATCGAGCAATTAAACAATTCATCAATGCTACCGAAGAAGCAATGGAGGCATTTTTTACATCAACTTCGACAGTGGCACCAGCCAAGAGAGAGGAAACTTCCTTGGAAGGGCGTCAAGGATGCCTATCTCGTGTGGGTGAGTGAGGTTTTTCTTCAGCAAACCCAGGCGGATCGGGTAGTGGAATTTTATCTGCGCTTCACGTCAAGGTTTCCTACGGTGGAATCTTTGGCGAAGAGTTCTTTTGAGGAGGCACTGCCGTATTTCAAGGGTCTCGGATATTACCGACGACTTCGCAACATGATCGAGACGGCGAAGATCGTGGCCAACGATCACGCCGGTAAATTCCCTCGCACTGTCGAAGAACTTCGACAGCTTCCTGGTGTTGGCGAGTACACGGCCAGAGCCATCGCTTCGTTTGCCTTTGGGAAAAAAGTGCTTGCACCGGATACGAATGTAAAAAGAATAGTGGAAAGATATTTTAATTTGTCATTGCGAGCGAAGCCGAAGGCGAAGCGAAGCAATCTCGTGCTGGGTGAACAAAAAACAAGATTGCTTCGTCGCTACGCTCCTCGCAATGACATTGTTTTTTTTGATGATCACTACCCCGACGATTTTAATTTGAATCAGGCCTTGATGGATCTTGGAGCCACGATTTGTCTTGCGAGGGAGCCGAAGTGTAATATTTGTCCATTACATAAGCATTGCCGATATCTAAAAAACCCTCCGGACCCCCTAACCCCCTTACAAGGGGGAACCGGACACCCCCTTTCAAGGGGGCTGGGGGGTCCCAAAAGCAAAGGACGAAATTATCAAAAAGTTGTGGTGGGAATTCTTATTCAAGACAAGCGCGTGCTCGTATCTCGGCGTAAGCCGGATCAGACGTATTCCGGCTTGCTGGAATTCCCGGGTGGGAAGGTCGAGGCAGGAGAGGATGAGCGAGCCGCCATGCAGCGGGAATTCCGCGAGGAGGTGGGGGTAGAGGTTTCCGTGCGGCCACGCTTCAAAAAGCTCGTTCAGCAGAAAAAGAAGCAGGTGCTTTCCTTCCATCGCTGTCGGATTCTCACGGGCGAGGCAAGATCCATGGAGGGGCAGGAGGTTTTTTGGGTCGATCAGAAAGATCTGAACCCAAAAGAGTTCTTACCGGCGAATAAGAAAATCATTGAGGATCTGAAAAAGAGTCGGTTGTAGATTATCATTTCACCCGATCATATTTTCCCAACAATTCTGCTTGCGCCAGCACGTGGCCTTTCATGGCTTTTTCGAGTTGTGATTTCAAAGCGCCCTGCCTACCGGCAGGCAGGCTTTTTTTCAGTGTTACCATTGTATCGAGAGCGTACAATTTAAAGTGGTAGGCGTGAGTTCCATTGGGCGGACAGGGCCCACCGTAGCCAGGCTTACCAAAACTCGTCACGCCTTCGATACCAACTGAGGAATGTTCTTTAATGTCGTGAATAGTTGATGGAATGTTAAAGAGTATCCAGTGGTCCCACACAAAACCTGCGACCGCAATGGCATCAGGATCATCGACGATCAGCACAAAGCTTTTCGTGCCTTTCGGCTCGTTGCTCCACTGCAGAGGCGGAGAAATGTCATCTCCGTCGCAGGTATACTTGGCGGGGATTAAGCCTTGGTGTTGGAAGGCGGAGGAGGTGAGAATCATAATGAAGGGTTTAGAAATCTTTTTTGTCAGTGGTTTCGCTGAACTGACGAACGGACCAACGGAGAAAATAAAAAATATCGAAAAAGTGATGATGAGGATTTTTCTCATATTTCTAATATACGCTTTTTTTAAGTTATTTTCAGGTGGTGTAGGATGCGCATGTTGAGGCGACACTGGGCGCAAGTCCTGGAAAGAGGAATGACAAAATAGTCTCAAGGCTATTCTCATGATATGTTATTGATGTTTATTCTCCAACGACATGTCTGTAGATCAGTGTGTGTTGCCAAGTCGGATAGCACTTCGTATTCGAAGGTTTGTGAAAGGAAATAGAGCTTTCACCGCGAAGAGTATCATTACTTCTGCCATTGAAGAATATTTAAATGAACTTGAGGAAGACGTCACTCTAAGGGTAGAACTTCAGAAGGGTGGAAAGTTAACCCGCTTGATCCATGAATTAGACGAGGCTTGTAAAAAAGTTGATGTGAAAAAGATTCCTTCCATGAGGCAACAATTAAAAAATCAGTAATGAGCCAGGTTCTTTTCCTTCCTCATTTTTTGAAGCAAACAAAAAAGCTTCAAAAGCGATATCGAGGTTTTCAAGATGGCCTCATCGCTGAACTGGAGGCATTTAATCCAGATCGGACTTCTTCACTGGGGAGCTCTCTTTATAAAGTGAGATTTACTTGTATGGGTCTAAGCAAGGGTAAAAGCGGGAGTTTCAGAGGTATTGTTTACTATTTTTTAGCCAAGGATGTTGTCATTCCCGTCATGGCTTATTTCAAAGGGCATCATGAAAATGTGAGCCGAAATGATATTGAATTTCATCTCCAGAAAATTTTAGTTGAACTTCAAAATTATAAATTTTTATGAAGAAGCACTTCGCCATTCTCGGCCACCCTGTTGCCCACTCTCTTTCGCCGAAATTTCATCGTGAAATTTTCAAAAAATTGGGGTTGAAAAATTATAAGTATGAATTTTGTGACACCCCTCCGGAGCAAGTAGAGAGCGTGATAAAAGACATGCGAAATGGTAAGTGGCAGGGATTTTCGGTGACAATCCCCCACAAGGAAGCAGTGATGAAATACCTGGATGAAATTTCACCAATCGCGAAGAAGGTTGGCGCGGTGAATACGATTATTCGGCGGGAGGATGGGACACTTTTCGGAGACAATACGGACTATGGGGGAGTGGAGAAGGCGCTGGAAGAGGGCGGGACCTTCCCCCCAGCCCCCTTCCTTGGCAGGAAGGGGGGGCGAAACGCTCTTGTGCTTGGTACGGGTGGTACTTCGAAGGCCGTGATTGCCGTGCTGAAGGATTGGGGTATGAGAGTAACGATTGCCTCGCGCACAAAAAAATCCGGCGCAAAGATGTACGACGAACTCGATCCAAGTGGCGATTATCAACTGATTGTGAATACAACACCTGTGGGAATGTCACCGAACGTTGACAAGTCTCCCTTGGAGGACCACAAATGGTTTACGCCTGATCGCATTTTCATGGACGTCATTTACACGCCAAAGATGACGAAGTTTCTCAGGCTCGCAAAAAAAGCTGGAGCAAAGATCGTCACGGGGGATCGGATGTTTTATTTTCAGGCTTTGGAGCAGTCCACGTTGTTCACTTCCTCCTTTTCTTGACAAGGTATTTCCTCGTACTACGATGGATCTATTGTTTCCTTTTCGTCATGAAAAGGCTTTTCCCTGCCGCGACAAGCGTGGAGGCGATGATGGCCATGATCGGCATCAGCCTGGTGGTTTTGGCGAGTATGAGTGCGAAGGCAGCGGCGTTCAAGGTGTATCAATCCAGCGTGAGTCGCGAGCGGGCCATGCTCTTTGCTGTCGAGACGCTCGAACAGCTTGAGGCCTTGAAGCATACGAGAATACTGCAGAATTATCAGACTTCTTGGGGA
>CAZWLI010000033.1:0-5202 GCA_964634525.1 uncultured Candidatus Peribacteria bacterium
AAACCGTCATTCCTGAGATCATGATCCCCCTGGTCGGCCTCGCAGCGGAGCTTATCTATTTGGAAAAAATTATCCGAAAATTTGCCGATCAACTGATCAGCGAGAGCGGGCTCGATCTCCCCTACAAGCTCGGCACCATGAGCGAGCTCCCCCGAGCCTGCGTGGTGGCAGAGCGAATCGCGGAAACCGCGGAATTCTTCTCCTTTGGCACCAATGACCTGACGCAAATGACCTTTGTTTACTCACGCGATGACGCTGGAAATTTTCTCCCAGCCTATCAAGAGATCGGCCTTTTGAAAGACGATCCCTTCGCGGTCCTCGATCAGGAGGGTGTTGGGGGGCTGATGCGTATGGCCGTAGAAAAGGCAAAAAAAGTTCGTCCTGATATCAAACTCGGCATTTGCGGCGAACACGGCGGCGACCCCAAGTCCATTGAATTCTGCATTTCACTAGGTTTTGACTACGTCTCCTGCTCTCCTTTCCGCGTGCCGATTGCGAGGCTGGCTGCGGCGCAGGCAGAGTTGAAGAGCAAGAAGTTAGGCAGGTAGGTATTAGGTTTTAGGAAAATGTTATGAAAAAATACTGGTTTCTCATCGTCGCCGTCATAATCATCCTCTTCGCCTTCATGGTGGGCCGCTACGAAGATGCCCAACTCAAGTCCCAGTTGCTTCGCAATGAGCCACCGGTTGAGGTGAAGAAGCCAGCAATCGTTGACCCGTCCGCCGTGGCGGACGATTGTCTGAAGTTTTCGGAAGATCTGGCCAACGAATGTTATTTTCAGCTGGCGGTGGGGAAGAAAGATAGTGGGTATTGTGAGCAGATCAGCAGGGTTTCGAAGCAGGGCGAATGTAAAAGAGAGGTGGAATTGGAACAATAAAATGATTACTAAAATCACAGCCCGTCAGGTTCTGGACTCTCGCGGCACTCCCACCGTGGAGGTCGAAATGAGTTCAAAAAATAACATGGCCCGTGCGATCGTGCCGAGTGGCGCTTCCACCGGCGCACATGAGGCCTGTGAGCTGCGGGACGGCGATAGCCCGCGTTATTTCGGCAAGGGTGTTTTGAAAGCAGTTGCCAATGTTGAAACAGAAATTGCAAAAGCGTTGAAAAATATGCCACTTGGTCAACAGCGTGAGCTCGATGACAAGTTGATCAAGCTGGACGGAACGCCAAACAAATCAAAGCTCGGAGCGAATGCCATCCTCGGCGTTTCGATGGCGTACGCTCGATTGAGTGCATTAGAAAAAGGAATTCCTCTTTATCAGTACTTTGCCGAGATTGCTGGTAGTTCGTCCCCTCTCCTTCCTCGCCCCATGATGAACGTGATCAACGGCGGGAAGCACGCGGACAATACCTTGGATATTCAAGAATTTATGCTTTTTCCGAAAGCAGAATCTTTTTCTGAGAATCTGCGCATCGGAGTTGAGGTCTTTCATGCTTTGAAGAAAATTCTTCAGGAGAAGAACATGTCCACGTCGGTAGGTGACGAAGGAGGCTTTGCACCAGATCTTCGTACCCATGAGGATGCGCTCGCGGTGCTTTGCGAAGCGACTCGTACGGCTGGTCACGAAGGCTTCATGGAATATGCCATTGATTCGGCATCCACAGAGTTTTTTGATCAGAAAAAGGGAGTCTATGTGATCGAAGGAGAAAATACCACCGCCGAAAAGCTGATCGACTACTACACTTACCTCTGCGACAAGTTTCCCGTGGTCTCTCTGGAAGATCCCCTGCATGAGGATGACTGGGACAACTGGGTGAAGCTAAACAAGAGACTGGGTTCACGCGTTCAAATCGTGGGAGATGATCTGCTCTGCACGAATGTGAAGCGTCTGCAGAAAGCCATTGATCTTGGAGCTTGCAATGCGATCCTCATTAAACTCAATCAAATTGGTACCGTGACCGAGACGATCAATGCCGTGAATCTGGCGAAGAAGCATGGCATGAAGGCGATCATTTCGCACCGCAGCGGTGAGACGGAGGATACCACCATCGCCGACCTCGCCGTTGGTCTCGGAGTCGGACAAATTAAAACTGGCTCTCTAAGTCGTTCCGAGCGAACGGCAAAGTACAATCAGCTGCTTCGAATCGAAGAGGAATTCAGGCGCGCTTGACCATGCGATCAATCTTTCTTTTTTCCTCTCGGTCTTTCATCACCCGGCGCTTGTCGTGAAGCTTTTTTCCGCGCACGAGGGCTATTTTTATTTTGACCCACTCTCGCTCGAAGCCAATCTCGAGCGGCACGACGGTCACTCCTTCAGTGCTCAGCTTTCCTTCGAGGCGTTCGATTTCTGGCTTTTTGAGCAACAGAATACGTTTGCGTTTCGGATCGTAGCTCTCAGAGCCATCATACTTGTACTTCGCAATGCCGAAGTCAGCAAGATAGGGTTTGTTTTGGGTGATGGTCACGTACGCTCCTCCAAAATGTGGCGCTTGGGTTCGCAGTGACTTGATCTCTCGTCCTTCCAGCTTGATGCCGGCGACGAAAGTCTCGAGCACATCATAATGAAAAAGAACCTTTTTGTTGGTGGCAATGATTTTCATAACGGTAGTATACTGCCGTTAAGCTAAGTTTCTATGGTCAAAAGAATTGTCGGAATCGCCTTTCTCTTCGTCTTTTTCGTTCTTCTCTATCCCCTCCTCCAGATTCGTTTTTTTGAGGTCAATGAATTTCAGCCCAGGCCTTCTGGCGACTGCCTTATGATCCTGGGCGCAAAGGTTCTCGAGGACAACAGTCCGGATCTGATGATGCAGGAGCGTGTTGCCACCGCGCTGCCTTTGATCACAAAGGGGGTGAAGACGGTGATCGTGAGCGGAGGGACCGTAGATCAGAAGAAGTCGGAAGCGAGGGTCATGAAAGAATCCCTGAAGAAGGCCGGTATTTCAGGGGAAAAAATTGTTTTGGAAGAAAAAAGTACCAGTACCTATGAAAATTTTCTTTTCAGTAAGCCACTCATTAAAGAAGCAGATTGTCAGCGTCTGGACCTCGTGAGTCATCGTTTCCACCTCCCGCGTGCTGCGATGGTGGCGAGCCGTCTTGGCATCGCGATCAACCATCTTGTTCCAGCTCACCAAGAGGCTTCTGATTCTGCGGAAAGAATTTGGAGGGAATATAAAGCTTACTTATACTATTGGCTCTTTTTATGAACACACTCAAAATCCTCTCCTGGAATGTGAACGGCGTCCGGTCCGTGGCGAAAAAAGGTTTTTTGCCCTGGTTGGAACGAGAGAAGCCAGACATCCTTCTGCTTCAAGAAACGCGGGTTGAAGATCATCAGCTGCCACCAGAAATTCTTGCGCCTGCCGGGTATCATGCCTTTTGGCAGAGCTGCAAAACAAAAAAAGGCTACAGCGGCACGGCAGTGTTCACCCACTTCAAGCCCGATGCCGTCTCCTATGGTTTTGGAGAGTCTATCTTCGACAACGAAGGACGCACGTTGGTCATTCAGTTGGGCGATTTGCTCATTTACAACGTGTATTTCCCCAATGGTAAGGCCAGCCCCGAACGCCTGAAATTCAAAATGGATTTCTACGAAGCCTTCCAGAAGAAAGTGGTTTCGGAGGTGAAGAACGGGAAAAAAGTTCTGATCGGAGGGGACGTGAATACCGCCCATCACCCGATTGATTTGGCCAGACCAAAAGAAAACGAGGACATCTCCGGCTTCCTTCCCATGGAACGCGCCTGGATGGATCGATTTGAGCAGAGCGGTTTCTTCGACACCTTTCGTGCTTTTCACCCGGAGCCGAATCAATACTCCTGGTGGAGTATGCGGGCGGGAGCACGAAAAAGAAATGTCGGGTGGAGGATCGACTACTTCTACGCTTCCGAGAATCTTCGCGTATCGGTGAAAGATGCGTTTATCCTCCCGCACATTATCGGGAGTGACCATTGCCCCATCGGAGTGAGCCTAGAAGATCTTTCCTCGTGAAACCCAAGATTCCAATCATCATGATGACAAACCCGGTGAGCTGAGAGGAAGTGGGGATTTCGCCCAGGAGAACCATCGCGTACACAAGGCTGAAGGCAGGATACATGTTGGAAATGCTCATAGCCTTTGGCACGTCCGTTCGCTTCAGGCCTTCGTACCAGCAGATTTTGCTCATGATCAGCACGAGGACTGTTTGCGCGAGGATCAATGGAAGGGCATGGACGAGGATAAGCTGAGGGTTGCCATAATTGCGTTCGAAGACTGCACTGAGGAAAAGAAGCGAAACACCTCCGATGAAGGAACGCGTGAAGAGGATCACGGAGGAATCCACGAGCTTGACGGCTTTCTTTGCAAAGTAATTCCCGATCGGCGGGAAGACGGTGCCAAGAATGATCAGCCCATCACCCATGTTGAGCGAAAGTTTTCCGGGGAAGACGATAGTCATAGCGCCAAAGGCAATGAGGAGCGCCGAGATGATTTTCGCAAAGGTCAGGGTATGATCGCGCAGAAAAAATCCATACATGAAGAGCATGAAGAAAATCTCCATCTGCATGAGGATGGCGGTGTTGATACCGGAGGTCATGGAGGAGCCGGTATAAAAGAGCGCGGAAGGAATAATCACCACAAAGAGCGTGACACCGAGGAGGTAAGGAAGAGCTTTGTGGGTGAGGAGTTCGCCAAAATTATGATTCTTGAGCACCCAGAGATAATAGAAAATTGACGAGAGGAGCGTGCAGATGCCGGCAAAGAGCAGCGGCGGATATTTCGAGGAACCGGCATGAATGATCACGGGGCTCAGGCCTTCGAGGAGTGCCGTGGCGACGAGGAAGAGTTCGCCTTTACGTTGTTGCGTCATATTCATTCTCTCAAGATGGAGAAAGCCTAGCATAGCTTCATTTGATTTGCAGCATGAAGAAAGCCTGTGCTATGCTCTTGCCACGTTCATTTTTATCCTTTCATTCTCTCCTATGCAAAAGCTCGTCCTCCCCGTGACCTGGCTCTTCGGAGTCGTCTTCCTGGTCGTCGGAATCCTTGGCTTCGTTACCGGCAATCCTCTGCTCTGGTTCGACGTCGACGCGGTGCACAATGGGATCCATATCGCCTCGGGTGTTGTGGCTCTTATCTGTGCCAGCGCCGGATACTCTGCCGCGAAGTGGTATTTGATTATCTTTGGTCTCGTCTATGGCGCTGTGACGGCGCTCGGATTTTTCAATCAGGGCAATGTCCTTGGGATCATTCAGGTGAATCAGGCCGACAACTACCTTCACCTTGC
>CAZWLI010000034.1:0-6843 GCA_964634525.1 uncultured Candidatus Peribacteria bacterium
CGATCTCGTAGCGGCGCAAGGTTCGCGATCTGCACGGAGAGGCCGGCGCGAGCATTGATTTCCAGAAGTGTTGGGCCCAGCGTTTCATCCACGACGATATCCACCGCCAGATAGCCAAGAGTCACCTTTTGCTGGATGCGGGTGGCCTGCAGAAGGATCTCATCCCAAAAAGGAATTTTGATGCCCTTGAGATCGGCAAAATCCGGATGCGAAGCGATGACGCCGTTGCGGTGTGAGATCGTGGTCGTCTCGCCTTTTGCGAGATCCAGGCCAATCCCCAATCCTCCCATGTGCAGATTGGCCTTGCCATGGCTTTCCTTCGTGGGCACACGCACCATGGCCATTACGGGTACGAGATTAAAGACAATCACTCGGATATCCGGAAGGCCATATTTCCCCAGGACGCTCATTTCCGGATGGCAGACGAGGCGCTGCTCAAAGAAAGCCGAGTCAGGTGAGCTCGTGATGGAATACCGTCCATCCAAAATATCGATGATATGGTCCTCAAGGGCTTGTTGTGAGATAAATTCTCCTTTCGTATCGAGCCAGCCTCCGCTTTCGCGGTTTCGAATGACCAGAATCCCCTCTCCGCCATAGCCGGCATTTGGTTTCAGCACAAAATCACTGGGCAGACTTTCCCAGGGGAAGCTCGTCAGATCGCGTTCCGAGCCGATCTTCCCAAGCATTTTGGCCGTATTCACTCCCCGAACCGAGAGGTATTTCTTCGTGCGCATTTTGTCATCGGCAAAAGCAATGCGCTCCTTCGTATTGAGGGGCTTGAGGTAGAGCAAATTTCTCGCATTGATGCCGAGAATGCCGTGGTTGTCCCAGAAGTGAAACATAGGCAGATGCGAAATTATCGGTTGAGGAGAGCGAAATCCCTTCTCGAAGCTTCAACTTATGATTCTTAAGATCAGCAACAAGGGCACGAGCGCCATCATCAGAAACAAAAACCCCGCATACAGCTTCTTCACGAACTGCTCCATCGCAAGCTTCTTCTGGAGCTGCTGGAGATCTTTTTTCTTGGTTTTATTCTCCGCGACGAGCGTGAGAATCACTTCTTTCTGTTTCTTAAACTCCACGAGCGGCACCATGGATTTGACCTGGGCCTCAAGCGACCCAACACGGTAGTGGGCCATTTCGAGCTTTTGCCTGGCATTTTTGAGTTCTGATTCGGAATCTTCGAAAAGCTTTTTGTAAATCCCCTGCTCCAGGTGGTAGCCGATCGGATAGCTCTCGGTTGGAGTTTGCTGTGAGGCCTTTTCTTCCTCGACGGGCATGCTTTGCTCCACGACCTGGGCATGGTGGACTTCAGCAAAATCTGGAGCGAAAGACCTCGGAGCTTTTGGTGGTCTTCCTTTGCGGTTTTTCCCCTCAGCCTGAAATTTGAGCAGGGATTCTTCCACAACAAAGAGATCTCTCCCACTGCGAACGCCTGAAATTGCACCTTTTTTAATCAAACGATCAATAGTTCGTACAGACGAGGCGAGAATTTCTGCGGCTTCGCTTCGATCCAGGAGTTTTGCTGATGAATTTTGTTCGGCACTCATGTCTCGAAGCTATTCTTTTTTTTGAAAAAATCAACTTTTTCATCTTGCCAACTTGACAAGTTTTGAGTAGACAATTTATTTTAATTGTCGACTCGCCAATTTTACAGGGCCTAGGAAAGCCAAAATAAATTGTCGACTCGACACATTTATTATACCATAAATGGGTTGGATAGGATCTTTGGCCTGCCCTAGGAGGGTTGGATAGTAATTATTTTTGTTATCCAACCCTCCTAGGGCAGGCAGGCCAACAACAGCTGGCTCCAGCTTGGAGCCAAGGAGTGAATATGGGTTGGGTAGCAAAAATTTTATCCATCCAACCTCGAAAGGAGACATGTTCAAGACGACAACCCGAAGGTCGAGTTGAACGGGTCGGAATGACAAAAGGGAAGGCTTCTTGGTTCTTAAATTCCTACTTAGAACGGCAAATCCTCCACCGAAATTTTCTCCGCCCCAGCCATCATGGGCTCTGAGACTGGAGCAGGGGAGGGGGCATTGGGGGGTCGAATACCACCCGAAAATTCCGCTTCTTCTCGCGATCCCATGCCGCTCTTTGGGCTCAGCATGATGATATTTTCCGCCACAATTTCGGTGCGGTACTGCTTCGTGCCGGCTTCGTTGTCCCAGCTTCTGGTTTGCAGGCGTCCCTCGACGTAGACCTTGTTGCCTTTTTTCAGATATTGTCCGGCGATCTCGGCGAGCCGTGTCCAGAGCACCACGGAGTGAAATTCCACGGCCTCTTGCTTGTTGCCGCTCTGATCTTTCCAGCTGCGGTTCGTGGCGATGCCAAGGGTGCAGACCATTTGTCCGCTCGCGATCTGGCGAACTTCGGGATCACGGGTCACATTGCCGAGAACTTGGGCGCGGTTGAGGCAGTACATGCGTTTGGGATGAAAAAAATAAAGGACATTCGGAAGCTAGCAGATCAATTTTCAATTATCAATCAAGACTCAATGAAGTAACCTACGGGCTGGTTCAGGGCTCTGTCCTGAACCAGAATAGGTTTCCTCCAGTTTTATCTTTCCCCCCAACATTATGGCCCTGAACAGCGTCCTCGGATTTTCTAAAACTTTCCCGATGTATTCTAAAATTTGAGAATTTACCCAGCACCTTTTTGAACTCCTCATGTCGGGGTCAGAAACTATGCACGACGTCCCAAAAGGTGCTGGGTAAAAGACGTCCTGTTGGTCCTGGGAGCTCCGTTCTCTATCGAGGAGGGAACTTGTCTCATTGAGCGAGAGAAATTGTCCTAGGGCATCCTGAGAGATCACAACGATGAAGTCCAAAGAGTGGCGGACTTTCGAAAGCCAGTATTTTTCAAGCGCATCGGGTGTTTGATCCCCCCTTGCACCTGTCCGTCCGCTCCGCCACGGCGGACGGAGCGGAAGGGGGCTAGGGGGTCCCTGGAGGACGTACGCAATACTTTTCTTTGAAATTATTTTGCCTTCGTCAAAGAGCAGCTCGACGCCCACGCCTTCTCCCGCCTTCTTTTCATCAGGAAAAGCAACGAGCCAGCGCTGAATTTCGTTTTTTCCCAGAAGTGTTTCAAGTTCGTTCACGTGCTGGAGAAAGAGCTGACAAAGGTCTCTCATGCTCTTCATGCTCTGCTGAGTTTCGAGCAGCACGGGGAGGGAGGGATCCGAGGCATTCTGCCAGGCCTTCACGATCAGGCTGCAATCGCCCTTGGCGGATTCAATCTTTTGGAGAGGCGGAATACTCGTGTCGGCGATTGTTTTTTTCAGATGTGAAAGCGCCAAGAGCCCTTGCTCCAGATCGCTGCCCTTGTTGGCCAGGATCAGGTCAGCAGAATCTTCCTCGGGGATATCGCCGCTGAGCTTGGAGAAATTCGTCATGGGGAGACCCGAAGGCTGATCGGAATCCAGGATCGAGGCCGCGATGTTTTTTTCCAGCAGAAAAAAAGAACGCTTGAGGGCGGAGTTTGGGCGAAAGCTGCTCTTCAGCTTTTCAAGCTCGTGCCGTTGCCAGAAGTTTAGCGCGAGCACACCACCAATGCTGATCAGGAGGAGGACGAAGACAGCATCGAAGAAAAAACGCTTTCTGTTGCGACTTTTTGGTGCTTCGGGATAGCGGTGGAAGTCGAGGGAGGGCATGCTGGTTAGCTGGGCAACAAGAAGAATACCAGACTAGCAAACCAGCAGGCTAGTTAACCAGCGAACGAGAATCCACCACTGTCACCCACGTTTGCCCCGGAGCAAAGCATTCTTCTTGACCATTTTCATCCGTGAAGAGGGTGGGGGAGGACTCGGTCTGCTTTTCCCAGCTGCCCGCGGTCTTTGTCCCACCGCTGAAGAAAAAAGCCTTGCCTTTGCCCAGGTGATGAATCGTAATGCGCTTTTTTTCGTCGTCGGGGATCAATCCGCTTGGCGCAACCATCACGATCACATTGGTCGGCGAAACCTGAAGGCCATCAAGCTGATCCGTATCGGGTGAGAGAACTTTTTTGCCAAAAAATCTCTTGTATATCTTTGAGTTTTCGTCGTACTGAAAGGTTACGTCATATAACGGATCAAATGAAAATGAGAGCTTTATTTCTGGCATCCCGACCAAGGGAGCCGAAGGCGACCGCGTGGAGGAATCCCTTGGAGGGGTATTGGGAGGGGTGTTTTCAAAACACCAATTCTTCCTTGGCGCAGCGAGCTTCCAGCCCAGCTTCTTGGCACGTTCCCGAGCCAGGAGCAGGTTTACAAAGAGATTGTGCGGAGCGCTGTAGCGCATATCGCGAAAGCTATAGGGTTCGCTCGTCAGGAGCGGGTCGTCTTCGTCGAGCTGGGAGAGGTACTTGGACGTTCGTAGCTTCTCGAGCGCAGTTGGGGCACCACCGGCGTGGAGGTACAGGCCACCGTATTCGGACGCGTAGTCCACGAAATATTCTCGCGCGGAGCGAATCGGGCCAACGCGCAGGCTTTCTTGATACGGGAAAACAAGCATGAGTCGGGTAATGCCGCCTTCCGCAAGGGCTTCATACACGATCGAGGCGCTGCGAATGCCGCTGTGTTGGGCTCTGGCAT
The DNA here is from genome assembly GCA_964634525.1 of uncultured Candidatus Peribacteria bacterium. GTDB lineage: Bacteria > Patescibacteriota > Gracilibacteria > JAUYGZ01 > JAUYGZ01 > CAZWLI01. The sequence continues at coordinate 4,577 of CAZWLI010000034.1, forward strand.
CCTGATGATTGTCGATCATCACGGACACCGCGGATTCTTCGAACTCGCTGTCGATGGGAAGGCCATCAAATTGTGAGGGCTTGGTGGCAATGGGAAAGGGTTTAGGGTTTAGGGTAGAGGGTTTAGGGAGTGTAATGATTGGCATCCCGACCGAGGGAGCCGAAGGCGACCGCGTGGAGCCCTGCCTGCCGGCAGGCAGGGGATCGCTTGGAGTGAGGGCTCTTGCGGGGGTGCCCTTGGAAGAAAGCGCCAGATAGCCGATAAGCACAACAAAAAGCAGGGCAACGAGGGACCAGAGAATGGTAAGGGGGCGAATTGGCATCGCCTTTTGATAATTGAAATTATTTCTTCTTCTCCCTTGCTCCTTCCTTCTTTTCCTTTCCTCCGGGTTTCTTTTCGGTCGTTTCTTCCTTCTTCACACCTTCTTTTCCCGCTTCAGCGCCTGGCGCAGCAGCACCTTCCGCGCCTGCGGCGGGCGCCGCACCATCAGACGGTGCCGCAGCAACCGTTTCCACAGGCGTCTCTTCCACCACGATCTTGAGCTCGATCGCTGATACGACGGGATCCTGAGGAGCGGAGAGGATCTCAACACCTTCGGGGACCCTCAGATCACTTACACGGATGATGTCACCGATCTTTTTCAGCACGGAAATATCAACCTGAATGCCATGAATCAGATCCTTGGGCAGACAAGAAACGCGGATATTGTGACGATTGGTATTGAGAATGGCCCCAGACTTCACGGCTTCTGATGCTCCGATGAATTCGAGCATCACGCGAGTCTCAATCTTCTCGTCCATTCGAAGCGCGTAGAAATCAATATGCTCCATCATTTCGCTCACCGGATGGTACTGCACATCGTGGATGAGCACGGGAATCTGTTTTTTCTCTTCCCCAATGGGGACTGCGCTCTCTTCGGCAGATAATTTCTTCGAAATTTCCGCCTCAGAGTCCTTCGCTACATGTCCTCCTTTGGAGGCCACTTCGCTCCGGACCGCTGGTCTCGCCACTCCCCCAATCTCAAGGGTCACGATCGTGTTGAACGTCGCTTTTTCGAATATGCGTCGGAAAGTCTGATAGTCGACCTGAACCTCAATATTTTCAAGACCCCTGCCATACACAATGCCTGGGATCATACGATTGGATCTGATGTGTGCAGCACGAACGTTGGCGGGTCGGCGGGCGAGAGTGAGAGTGGGGGCGTCCATGGAGTTAGCTTGTTAGCTTGTTAGCTTGTTAGTGAGCTTCTTTTTGCCTTTCTAAGAAGCTAAGAAGCTAAAAAGCTACGAGCTGCTTTTCGCAGCTTGTAGAATCTAAAGTCCAGCAATGCGGTTGTCAAGCCTGTTTGCCCTACTCCTGCAGCATCCGCAGTACTTCCCCCAGCAAGCTCTTGGCCTGTTGATTGTAGGGCTCGTAGTCGAGAATCTTGTGCAGGTATTCGCGGGCCGTAATGGGATTGGAGTTCTGCAGGCACATCTCGACGATCAGGAACATGAGCTCGATGTTGCGTACGTCGAGCTTCTGGGCTTTCGAAAAATATTCGAGCGCGGTGGGATATTCCTTCTTCGCACTGTAGACATTGCCGAGGTTCACATAGCGCAGAGGATTCACCTTGTCCAGACTGAGCGCTTTTTCATGGCATTTGATCGCGGCCTTGAACTGATGGCAGGCCACAAAACACTGTCCAAGAGCGCCGACATAATTCGGATCAAAGGGGTAGAGCTCGATCAGCTTTTTGTAAAGCAGATCAGCTTTTTTGTACTGCCCGAGCTTGAAATACAAGCCGGCGAGCAGCTCGTTGCCCTTGCGGTGATTTTCATCCAACGCCGTGACTTGGATGAGCGTGCGCAGGGCTTCTTCGTCATTGCCGGAGGCGAGATCAGCATCGGCTTTTTTCAGCAGATCATTCGTCGCGCCGAGATTGCGCAGCGCCTTGTGTTTTTGTTCGGTCGCCAGCTTGAGATCCTTGATCGCTTTTTCTTTCTGAATGACTTGCTTCTTCTCAGCGCGCTCCAGGAGCCGCTGGCTTTCTTCCAGCTCATCCTGCAGGGTGAGTGTTTTTTTGATCAGCGAAAGCCGTCGTTTGATCAGGTAGATCAAGCTCCCGAGGGAGGCGATGAAGGCGGAGAAGGGGAGGAGGACGGGCATACGGTATTTATACCGCAAACAAGCCCGGAAGGCAAACATCTGCCAGGTTCTAGGTTTTAGCTGCTAGATTTTAGGAAGAAAAACTCCGGTAGATCCTTGCTCGGACTTCTTGTTCCATG
>CAZWLI010000035.1:0-14803 GCA_964634525.1 uncultured Candidatus Peribacteria bacterium
CATGCACCTCCTTCATCGTCACAAAATCCAGCGGCGCTTCAAATCGCGCAGGGTCCTTGCGTATCACTTCCTGCGAAGACAGAGGCACGCCAATATCATACAGCCTGCCCGCCGACGCTCCAGTGGCGGGCTCCGAAATAAAAAATACCCCCACAAGAAGCAGGGAAATCGTTTTGATGATGGGCTTCTTTTTATGCATGTATCTCAATTTAAATGTGTTAGGAGAAGTATACATGACGTTCGAGAAAATTTCCAAGGTTGCTGAAGGCGCTTTCCTTCCTCGCTTTCAAAATTTCAGCAATAATATCCTGGCCAAGATTTTTAATGGCAGAGAGTCCGTAACGAATTGTTTTTTCGTCGATCACGGTGAAGCCTTCAAACGACTGGTTGATTTCGGGTGGGAGCACGGCAAGACCCATCAGCTCGCATTCGCCGATATCAATGACGACCCGGTCAATGTTTTCCTGATCACAGGTCATAAGCGAAGCCATGAATTCCGCAGGATAGTGGGCTTTGAGATAGGCTGTTTGATACGAGATCATGGCATAGCAAGCGGCATGGGATTTATTGAAGCCGTAATTGGAAAAGGGCTCGATGACTTTATCGAAAATTTCCGTGGCGAGCTTTTCTTCGTAACCCTGCCCAACCCCACCCTGAATAAATTTTTCTCGTTGAGCCTTGAGTTCGGAGGCGATTTTTTTCCCAATGGCGCGTCTGAGCAAATCAGCTTGGCCCAGAGAAAAACCGGAAAATTTTTGGGCGATTTGGAGGATCTGCTCCTGGTACACGGCAATCCCGTAGGTCTTTTCGAGGATGGGTTTCAGATCTTCGTGAACGTATTTTACCTTTCGCTGCCCGTGCTTGCCGGCAATATAGTCGGGGATAAATTGCATGGGACCAGGACGGTACAAGGCGCCCATGGCAATGATGTCTTCAAACGAAGATGGCTTGAGGTCCCTGAGATAGCGCTTCATGCCGGAACTTTCCAGCTGAAAGACACCGGTTGTTTTGCCCTCGGAAAGGAGATCAAAGGTTTTCTGATCATTCATGGGAAGCTGGCTCAGGTTGATTTTCGCCCCCGTTCGGCGCTCAATAATTTTTTTGGCGAGTCGAAGAATCGTGAGATTGCGAAGGCCGAGAAAATCCATTTTCAAAAGACCCAAATCTTCCAGCGGCTTCATCGAGTACTGCGTGATGATGCTGTCATCATCACCAGGAGCTTTTTGTAGCGGGCAGTGGCGGGTGAGTTGATCTTTTGAAATGATCACGGCACAGGCATGTACCCCGGCTTGGCGCACGGTACCCTCGAGCTTCATCGCCGTATCATAAATTTTTTTCACCTGCTCATTATGTTCGTATTCTTCTTTGAGCTCGCTTTCTTCGTCGAGCGCTTCTTGGAGCTTCGTGCCGGGGCGAGAGGGGATCAGCTTGGTCAGTCGATTCATTTCCTGGAATGGGATGCCCTGCACACGCCCCACATCTTTCACGGAAGCCTTTGCGGCCAGGGTCCCAAAGGTAATCACCTGGGCGACGTTTTCGCGTCCATATTTTTGCTTCACGTATTCGAGGACTTCGTCTCGGCGCTCATCTTCAAAATCAATATCGATATCCGGCATGGAAACCCGCGCAGGATTGAGAAATCGCTCAAAGAGAAGATCATACTGCAGGGGATTGAGATCGGTGATGTGAAGACAGTAGGCGATGATGGCGCCGGCAGCGGAGCCTCGTCCTGGGCCCACGAAGACTCCTTGCTCTCTCGCGTAACGGATGAGATCCCAGACGATCAAAAAATACTCATCAAAGCCCATTTTCCCAATCGTCTCGAGCTCGTAGTTCATCCGCTCAACCAAGCTTTTTTCTTCCGGCTTCAACTTTTCTGTTGTGTTGTCGAGGATTTCTTTTGGCGTGGCCTCGAGGTGATAGCGCTCGATGAGTCCTTCGGCCACCAGCGAGCGAAGATATTTGGCTGCGCTTTGATTTTCCGGTGTTTTGAAGGATGGAATAAGATTTTTTCCAAAACTAAAATGGACAGCACATCGGTTGGCAATTTCCTGGGTATTCGCAAGTGCCTCGGGGAGATTTGGGAATCGTACTTTCATCTCCTCTTCGCTTTGCATCGAAAAATCATCGGAAAGACGGAAGCGATGCGCGTCTGACACCAGGCGATTATCCTTGATGCAGAGGAGGACATCTTGAGCCTCAGCATCATCTTTCGTCGGGTAATGGACATCGTGTGTGGCGACGAGCGGTGCGCCGAGAGCTTTTGCCGTTTCGATCAGCAGTCCGTTGACCAGGGCTTGGTTTTCGAGGGCAGGATGATCTTGAAGTTCCATGAAAACATTTTCTTTTCCAAAGAGATCCTGAAGCCTTTTCAGATTGCCCTTCGCTTCTTCGTGCATGCCGGAAAGGAGGAAGTGGGAAATGAGACCCGAGAGTCCAGATGTTAAAACGATCAATCCTTCTCGATAGGTCTCGAGGAGTTCCCAGTCGATACGGGGGCGGAAATAAAATCCTTCCAGATATGATTTCGTCACGATTTGCAGAAGATTTTCGTAGCCCTTCTTGTTCTCGGCAAGCAAAATGAGCTGATGGGTTTTGGTGTCGATCTTCGGTCTTCGTTCGGTCCTTTTCCCAACGGCCATAGCACATTCAACCCCAATCACGGGATGCAGATCGTGGTGCTTGGCAGCTTTGTAAAACTCAATGGCTCCGTAGAGATTGCCATGGTCGGTGATCGCCAGCGAGTTTTGGCCAAGATTTTTTGCGGTTTTGACATACCGAAGAGGGCTGCCAAGGCCCTGGAGCAGCGAATAGTGAGAATGAACATGGAGATGGCAGAAGGACATACGTGATAAGGCTCGTTAGGAACGTTACGCTCGTAGGGCTCGTTAGGAAACGAAAAACTAGTCGGCTAATAAATGCAAATGCACGTGAAAGATTTCCTGACCGCCTTTGGCACCAACGTGGCATCGGAGTTGGTAGCCTTCGAGCTTCAGACTGTCGGCGATTTTTTTCGCATCCCAGATGAGGTGGCCCATGAGTTCCTGGTCGCCTTCTTCCATGCTCTTGACGGAGTCAATATGCTTCTTCGGGACGATCAGCACGTGGTGCTTGGCCTTGGGATTGATATCATAAAACCCCACGGCTTTTGAGCCTTCGTAGATCGTCTTCGAAGGGATTTCCTTGCGAATGATTTTGCAAAATAGACAGTCTGGCATAGAGAAGAATAAGAGTACGTCGATGGTAACACTTCTTGTCAGCTTGCTGAAGATGCTTCCGCTGTGGAGCTCGCCACTTCCGCGACCTTCCCGCTCAGGAATCCAACGATTTGTTGGTACAGATCGTCTCGGCCGTGTTTGGCGAGGAATTTTCTCAAATTCTTTTTGAAGTTCTCGGTCGCCTGCAGCGCGGCCTCACGATACTGATCAAAAGAAAGACTTTCGCGAAGAAGCTTCATCTGCCGCTCGTAGCGTGTTTGAAGCCGAAGCGTTTCACGAGTGACGTCGTAGCTTTCTTTGGCTGGCCTTTCAATTTTTCCAAGGGCTTCGCGGATTTCCATAATTAATATGAAGAAGAATGAGTGCTGAGAAGTTCTCGGAGACGCTGGTCTCGAGCTCTTTTTTCCGATCGTTCCGCTTCACAAAAAAGATCGCTCATGCGTTTGTCTTCCAGGCGCTTGTATTCCTGAAAAAGATGCGGAGCACTGAGCAAAAAATCGTGAAGCATCTTGTTCTGATGTTCTTGCTGCTCCTCCAGAAGCCGAAGCATTTTTCGCTGCTGCTTTTCACTCAGGGCAGCAGATCTGCCAAGGAGCTGCTCTTTTTCCTCAGAACTCAGGCAGATGCTGAGTGCAAGGGCTTGTTCGAGATCGGTGAGGATTTTTTTCACCGCTCAATCATAGCCGATCGATCTGGTCCAACGCCAATGAACCGAATCGGGACCTTCGTCAGCTCTTCGATGCGCTTCACATAGTTTTTGGCTTCCTGTGGAAGATTCTCCCATGTTCTTACAGTGCTGATATCACGTTTCCACCCCGGCAGCGTTTCGTATTCCACCTCAACATTGGAAAGTACTTCCAGGCTCGAGGGAAAAGTTTCCAAAATTTTACCCTGGTGGCGATATCGGATGCCGATCTTGATTTCGGAAAGATCCGAAAGAATATCAAACTTCGTCAGGTTCAGGGCAGAGAAGCGATTGATCATCTGGGAATAGTTCACCACAGGAATATCGAGCCATCCGCAACGTCTTGGCCTTCCGGTGGTGGTGCCATACTCTCGTCCCTTTTCTCGGATGGCATCCCCCAGCTCATTGTTCAGCTCCGTGGGGAAAGGGCCTGCCCCCACGCGCGTGGTGTAGGCCTTCACGATGCCAATCGTGCCCTCGATGAGAGACGGCGCGATCCCAAGACCCGTGCACCCTCCTCCGACGGAAGCATTGGAAGAGGTCACAAAGGGATAGGTCCCAAAATCAAGATCCAGGAGGGTCGCATTCGCGCCTTCGATCAGAATTTTTTTCCCCTGATCATAGGCCTGGTTCAAGAGGAAGACAGAATCCACGATCATCGGCTCAAGCATGGCAGCATACTCACGATAGCGATTCAGCTCGGCATCAAGGTCGTAATCAAAAGAAAATCGTTTTTGAATATCACGGACATTTCGTCTCAGGTTTTCTTCAAAGTGTTTGAAAAAGCGAAGATCCCCGACGCGAAGATTCCGCCGCAGCGCTTTTTCGCTGTAGCAGGGCCCAATCCCTTTCTTTGTGGTTCCAATTTTTTCACCAGCGAGCTCATCTTCTCGGAGTCCATCAACAATCTGATGATAGTCGAAGAGCAGATGCGCACGATCCGAAATGTTCAGACGACCTTCAAAAGCAACGCCCTTTTCCTTCAGCACGGCAAGCTCCTTGAAGAGGGTTGGCAGGTGGAGTACCACGCCATTGCCGACCACGCATGTTACATTCTGATGAAGGATCCCGGAAGGCAGCAAATGAAAAGGAAAAGCCTTCCCATCGACGACCACGGTATGCCCCGCATTAGAGCCTCCCTGACATCGGGCGACGATATCAAATTCGCCAGACAAAATATCAACCAGCTTGCCCTTGCCTTCGTCTCCCCATTGAGCACCGATTATGGCGAGAACCTGTTCTTTCATACGGGGGAGAATTTAGGCCGATTGGAGAAATGATGTTACCAGATCTTCGGCTCGCGCAAAGGATTTCTGTTCCTTATGAAAAAACCGAAGAATTTTCCCCTTGTCGTAGCCGAGGTGCAAAAGTGCCTCCAGAGCCTCCTCTTCCAGTGATGCAATCCGAGGACTTCCCTCTCTTCTGGGGAGGGGGAGATCGTCGATCTTGCTCTTGAGCTCCAGGATCATTCTCGCTGCAGTCTTTTTCCCCAAGCCCGGAATACTCTGAAGCGTTCCTTCATCACCTTCGGCGATAGCCTGTTTCACGAGATCAGCGGGCATTTTCAGTATCCCCATGGCCGTTTTTGGTCCAATACCGGAGACGGTGAGGAGCAGCTTAAAAAAAGAAAGTTCAGATTCTGCCTCAAAGCCAAACAGCGCGATGTCGTCATCCTTCACTTGCGTATGGATGAAGAGTGAGAGAGGCTCTCCTTCAACTTTTTTTTCGAGTAATTCCGTTCGCATGCTCACGAGATATCCAACGCCCTGCACGTCAAGAACACCCTGATGGACGGTTTTCCTCAGAAGGTTTCCGGAAAGATGGGCGATCATAGGGAAGCATTATTTGCGACCTCTTCCTTTGACCTTGGACTTAAGTTTTGGTTTCTTCGTAAGGTCCAAAGTGTAGACGGCGCGACCGACACGGGCGAAATGTGCATTCTTTTGAAGATTGAGGCTGATGGTGCCGATACGCACATGGCGCTGCTTCAAGACAGCATCGATAATTTCCTGCTTGGTCATGGGTTTGCCTCGTTCAGAGAGAATATCCTGAATCACATCCGCAACCGTACCCTCTTTGTAGCCCCACTCCTTCAGCACGTAGAGGCCACGGCCCACGAGCACAAATTTCTCACAGCGGATGAGCTCATTGTGCACGGCCTGCACAGTCACGACCTTGCGATCGAAGCCAACTTCGGAAATCTTATTCGCAATTTCAACAAAATGAAGGGGTTTCTTATTTTTCTTGAGCACAATGTAAGCCTTGTCGCGAATCGATCTCGGATTGATATGCCTCCACTCAATCAATCCCCACCCGGTTTCCACTTTCTTCAGTCGCTTGTCGACCGAAAGAGAAGCCAATATTGTTTTTTCCAAAATCTCCTCTTCCTTTCGGGAAAAGATCGATTTCAGTTCCGAAACAACCTTTGGCTCTTCGACAACATCCGTCTTCTTTTTCAAAATCGCTATGGCCGAGTCATTGATTTTTTTGACCTCAGAAATAGCGAGTGAGTTGTGGGTCCAGAAGGCAAAGAAAACATCAGACCTTTCTTGTTTCGTGAGTTCCGGATCAATGATCATGCTGAGCTTGATGATATTCGCATCCGCATCGCCTTTTTTGAGAAAAATACTCAGCATTTCACTGATCAAATCATCTTCGAGCATAACACCGCCTCGGTGACTGATGATTTCTTTGGCAAGCTTGTTAATGCGATGAAATTTTGTGTTGTTGATGGTGCGGCGGAGCTTGCTGAGGGCAATATTTTCAATTTGACGAACACGTTCCCGAGTCACCGAAAAACTTTCTCCAATTTTTTCGAGAGTTTGTTTGGGTTCATTGTTGAGACTGAAGCGTCGCGTAATGACATCTTGCTCTTTTTCCGTGAGAACCATGAACATCTCTTCCACCATCTTCGTGAGATCGAGCTCGGCGAGGTTCACATTGCCCGAGGCGGCGAAGGCGCTGGAGGCCATACCCACAAGTTGACCACCATTGCTCTGGGAAGAGGGGGAGGATATCTGCGGAGTAATCATATCTTCTGAATTTAGGAATGACACAGCACTTGAAGCATCGTAAAAAGTAAACGATCTCAGGTCAAGTATTTGACAAAATGTAAAGATTTATCACTCATCGTACTGGAGAAGCTTATGAAAAAGAGAAAATCGGATCCAAAGGCCTCTTCCTAAAGAGTATAATTTATACATATTGTGTAATAATGTCAAATCAAAAGGAAGGAAAGAATATCAGAAAATAACTTCTTTTTTTGTAATGATTAAAAAGAGTATTCATGGTCAAAAAAACTGTACAAGAAAAACTCCTTCGTCTAGATTGGAAATGATTAAGAAAGATCGTATGATTACTCAATGCGATGGGTGTGGAAGAACTGTTTCTGATCATTTTTTGCGCTGTCTCGTTTGCAATTCCAGTGTCCATCCCCGAAAGAATAGAGCCCATCATGCTGATATGAGCTCTTTTTTCGAAGATTTTTCTCCTCATTTTGAACGGCGAGTCATTGGATAATTACAAAAGCAGCAGATTACTAAGGAAGCATTCGATTCAAAAAGAAGTTTATCACCGGGTCCATGATGAGGCCGAGGATGCTTTTTCCGAAGAGAAGATTTGAAAAAACCAACGCCAAAAGGATCGTGTAACCGATCTGCTGGTATCGTTGAAGCGTAAAAAGAGCATCACCTGGCAAGAGGAGGAGGAGGATTTTGCTGCCATCGAGTGGGGGAATGGGGATGAGATTGAAGACCATCAGCGAGAGATTGAGCACCACCATGATCGTTGCGAAATCGATGACTATTGAGAGCGTCGCAGAAGGGAAATTCAATGCCTCAGGCCACAGGAAAGCAAGGAATCGAAGGGCAAGACTGAAAAGCACGGCCAAACAGAAATTGGAAAATGGCCCCGAAAGCGCTATGAGCATGCTGTCTCTTTTTGGTTCTCTCAAGCGCGCCGGGTTGAATTGAACGGGCTTTCCCCATCCGAAATGAAACTGTGTTGCCAGGAGCATGAGGGCACCCATCTGATCAAAATGGGCGAGGGGATTGAGAGTAAGTCGTCCCATGTGTTTGGCTGTGGAATCTCCCAGCAGTAAGGCTACAAAGGCATGCGTGCATTCGTGAACCGAGACAGAGATCACGAGCGCAACAGCGTAATACAAGAGTTCGACTCCCATTTTCACTTGATGAAGGAATAAAAGTTGCTACACTTTCGAAGCTCGATTTAGTTCTACTGTATCGGAAAAAATCCGAAGACGAAAGATTCACGGAGTAATGATCAATTACCAATTAACCAATTCATCCATGTCCCGCGTCTGTGAAATCACCGGAAAGAAGCCTTCCTATGGGAATCTGCGTTCTTTTTCCAATCACTCAACCCGAAGAAGATTTCTTCCGAATTTAATCCGAAAGAAAGTTCTTGATTCTGCAACTGGCAAGATGGTGCGAAAGCGCATTGCGGTTTCGACCCTTCGTACTCTCCTGAAGCAGAGCGGAGCTGCTCAAAAGAAAGCCATGGCCATGATGCGGTAAATCATGAAGGGTAATTTTGAATCGTTTGTACTTCGTTACTTCCTTCGTTACAATCGAGCAGCTTCTTCGGGGTATAGCGCAGTTGGCTAGCGCGCTTGGTTTGGGACCAAGAGGTCGCAGGTTCGAACCCTGCTACCCCGACCATTCTTCGTCCGCCTCAGGCGGACCCATGTGGAGGGGTCGCATAGTGGCCGAGTGCGCACGCTTGGAAAGCGTGTAACGGCCAAAAGCCGTTCGAGGGTTCGAATCCCTCTCCCTCCGCCATCGTCGAGCTGAAAGCTTTATCTCCGAATCCCCGCAAGCGGGTCTTCTTCGATTCCGCTTTCATTCTCCTCTTCCAAAATTGTTCATCGTATGCCAACTGCCAATTCAAACCTAAGCTTCTGTTTATCAGACATGAGATTCAAACGCCATACACCAATTTTGGTTTCAACACTTTAGTATTTTCTTTTTCAAGAACCCGTGTATGCTTCCTTCTGACCGCTGGTGTCGTCACTTTCTATGAAACGTAAGAAATTTCTTTTTGTCTCTCTCGACGGTCTTGTGGGTGATATTGCCTGGCAAATGGTCAAGGAAGGCCAACAGGTCAAATATTATATTGAGCATGATGAAGAAAAGGAAGTGACGGATGGATTTGTAACAAAGGTCGATGATTGGGAAAAGGAGGTCAAATGGGCCGATGTGATCGTTTTTGACGATGTTCTGGGGCAAGGCGCCAAGGCACAAAAGCTTCGTGAAGCCGGCAAACTTGTGATCGGAGGCACGCCCTACACAGATCGACTGGAAGATGATCGAACCTTTGGCCAGAGGCAGCTGAAAAAAATGGGCGTCAACATTATTCCCTATCGTGATTTTCGATCTTTCGATGACGCGATTGCTTTTGTGAAGCGAAAACCAGGCCGTTACGTCATCAAGCCGAGCGGCAAGGCCAGCAAAAGCGTTCTTTTTGTCGGTGAGGAAGAAGACGGCATGGACGTCATTCAAGTTTTGGAGGACTACCAGAAGGCCTGGGCCAAGGAAATTCCTCAATTTCAGCTCCAGAAGCGTGTCACGGGCGTGGAGGTTGCGATCGGCGCTTTCTTCAACGGGAAGCAGTTCATCTACCCGATTAATGTCAATTTCGAACACAAGAAGCTTTTTCCCGGGGAGCTCGGGCCTTCCACCGGAGAAATGGGTACGACGACGTTTTGGAGCGATCCGAATAGAATCTTCAATCACACGTTGAAGAAGTTTGAAGAAAAACTGGCACAAGAAAGCTTTGTCGGCTATATCGATGTCAACTGTATTGTGAATGGCAATGGCATCTTCCCGCTGGAATTCACCTGTCGCTTCGGATATCCGACCATCAATATCCAACAGGAGAGCATGAATATGCCGATTTCCGAATTTTTTTATGGCCTTGCCAAGGGCGACCCCGTGAAGCTGAAGGTCAAGAGTGGCTTCCACATGGGCGTCCGTATTGTGGTACCGCCATTTCCTTTTCACGATGAAGAGACGTTCCGCGTGAAATCAAAAGATTCCGTCATTATTTTCAAAAAAAAGCAGCAGGAAGAAGGCATTCACATCGAAGACGTGAAGCTGGTGAATGGAGAATGGGTCGTGACCGGCACGGCCGGAGTGGTGCTCATCGTCTGCGGCTCCGGAACGACCATGAGGCAGGCTCAGCACCAGGCCTACAGCCGTATTAAGAACATCATTATCCCGCACATGTACTACCGCACCGACATCGGGGACCGGTGGTACGAAGACAGCGACAAGCTGCACTCGTGGGGATACCTCCGGGAACTCTAAAAAGGAGATCCGAATCTACGAATGGCTCACATGCGAACCTGCCTGCCGGCAGGCAGGTTTACGAATCCTGCGAATGTAAATTATTTGTAGTATTCGAAGATTCGGATGCTTATTCGTAGATTCGCATCGCCTTGTATCATTACACTGTGTATTTCTTTTTTTGACACTTATTTTTCTTGCAGAAGCCAAAAAATGAAAGTATAAAAAATTGTGTACAATAATTAATGACAGAAAATGAACCTCAAAAACGTCCTCTTGGAATCCGGGCTCGAACAGCATGAAGTGGACATTTATTTGACCTTGGTGGCGCTCAAAGAAGCGACCGCCGGAGAGCTTTCGAAAAAAACCGTGGTTCCCAGGACCTATACCTACAAAGTGCTCGATTCCTTGGTCCAAAAAGGTTTGGTTCGGAGTCAGGACTCACCGCGTTCTATTCGAACCTTCACGGTCACGGACTTTCAGGCTCCCAAGCGCTACTTGCACGAAAAGCAGTTTTCTCTCCATCGCCTGGAGCAGGAGATGTCGGGTCTTGAGTCTCATCTGGAAACCTTGGCGAATCCTTCCGGCAGCGCTCCTGTCCCTGAAGAGCTCAAGGATGAGCGGGGAAAGAAAGAATTTTGGCAACTCCTTCATTCCACCATCACTCGAGAAATCTGGGTTATCAATCCGCCTCTCTGGTGGATTGCCACCGATGATTCAGCAGATGCAAAAAAATGGCATCAGTACCGAGGCAAGCAGCACGTCTGGGAGAAGCGCTTTCTTGCCGAAGTTTCTCCTGAGGCTCCCTTCACCGAGACAAAGATTCTCCCCAGCCTCAAGGAAAGCACGAGTTCGCTTTTTTTCGTCGACCAATATCATATTCAAGTAGCCCACTGGAATCCCTTTCGCGCATTACGAATTGAGAGTCAGGAGATGGTTTCGCTCTTCAAAAAAATGCTAGACTAGGGAAGTTCATTCTTTTTTCTTTTCTATGTCATCCTCCCCCCACAGTGGCGCCAAGCACATGTTTTATTATCTGCTGGTTCTTTTTACCCTCAGCTTCACGGCCATCGGTCTTGGGCAGATCCTTTTTCAAGTCATCAATGCGATTTTTGTCGAGCCAGCAGCATCCTATGATGCGAGCTATTCGGATTGGGTTCTTCGATTTGGCCTTTCTTCCGTGATCATTGCCGCGCCGGTGTACTGGCTGATCACCCATATCATCAATCACGAGTTGCAAAAAAGAACCATCGACAGGGATTCTGCAGTACGCAAATGGCTCACCTATTTGATTCTCCTGATTTCCAGTATGACGGTGATCGGCTTCCTGATCGGCGTTTTGAATAGTTTTCTTTCCGGAGAGCTGACCGTGAAATTCATTCTGAAGACTCTCTCGGCCCTTCTCATCGCTGGCGTTGTCTTTTCTTACTACTTCTACGATATTCGCCGAGAGCGATTTGAAGATGGCCGCACCATCATTCTGTTCCGCAGTATTTTTGGATCGGTGGTCGTGCTGACCGTGATTGTGGGATTTTTCTTCAATACCTCGCCCTCGATGCTGCGCTCACTTCGCCAAGACGGCGAACGCGTGAATCGACTTCGAAATATTGGTTTTCAGGTCATCCAGTCTTATCAGGAAAATAAAGTTTTGCCAAAGGATCTCTCCGCAATTGAAGGAAGGGTCTTTCAGGGCGAGCTTTCAGATCCCGTGACGAATGAAGCTTTTTCATATCGGGTGGTGGATAAGAAGAGCTATGAGCTTTGCGGTGTGTTTGAACTCCCGAACAAGGACAAAAAAATGTTCTCCTCCGATGTCTATCAGGATCCCGACTGGCTTCACAGCAGCGGAAAGCAGTGTTTCCAGAAAAAGGTGGAGGATATTCCGAAGCCAGGATTTTAAGAAAAAAACATTTTTCTTGATTTATGTACAAAAGTACCGTATCGTGATTCGTGATATGTCCCAACGTTCACGATGATTCACGCGTGGCCTGCTGCGATCGCTCACTGTGATGCCGATGCCTTCTTTGTGGGCTGTGAGCTGGTGAGAAACAAGCACCTCATTGGAAAATCCGTGGTGGTCGTGGGAAAATTGGGGGGAATTATTCTTTCCAAGAGCACGGAGCTTAAGGACAAGGGTATTCGGACCGGCATGCCGCTTTGGGAAGCCAAAAAGATTTGTCCTGAGATTATCAGTCTCACGACGGATTTCCCCTGGTACAACCACCTCTCGGGGAAGCTCTTTGAGATCTTACGATCCTGGTCGCCGGATGTGGAGGTCTATTCCGTGGATGAAGCGTTTGTAGACCTGAAAGGCCTTCGCGGCCTGTATCACAAAGATTATGGAGGTATTGCGGAGGCGATGAAGAACGATGTGAAGAAAAAACTCGGACTCACCGTGAGTATTGGTGTTTCTGTGAGTAAAACACTCGCGAAGATGGCGGCTGAAGTGAACAAGCCTGATGGTGTGACGGTTATTTCTGGCCTGATACGGGCTCAATTTCTTCCACGATTTTTGATTGGAGATGTGCCGGGCATCGGGAGAAATAGCGAGGCGTTGTTGAAAAAATTTGGAGTGAAGACCTGCGAAGATTTTGTAAACTTGCCGGAATATATGGTGCGCAGCATTCTTCACCGTCCCGGCCTTGATCTCTGGAAAGAACTTCATGGGGAAAGCATCCTTCGTGTGGAGACGAACTTCGAAGCGCAAAAGATGATCACGCGCACGTCGAGCTTTTCACCGCTGACCGCGGATCAGCGTTTTCTCTGGGCCAACACCGTGGCCCATCTCGAGCGAGCGGTGCAGACCCTGGAGCTGGAAGGTCTTATGGCTCAGGAAATAAGTCTCTATCTTCGGGATAAGGATTTTGTGCGATACTCGTTTGTGGCACGACTTGGGACCGCCACAAGCTCCTTTCCTCTTTTTTTGGAGCAGCTGAAAATCCTCTGGAAAAACAATTTTCCAAGAGGAAAGATCTTTCGTTCCACGGGGCTAAGTTTTTTTAGGCTTTCGCCAGCCCTCGGTTTGCAGCTGAACCTTTTTGAAAACCCACACCGAACGTTTCAGGGTATTGCTTTGGAGCATGCGAAACAACACATTCGAGAAAAATTTGGAAATACCTCAATTCGCGCGGCAAGCAGTCTTAGACTCCCTCTCCCGAAGCCCCTTCCAAGCGATTCCTCTGCTCCTCGCCTTATGGGCTCGTCGGTCGGAATGACAAAAATAAGAGTTTTTAATGTGCAGTAGGAGTGGTATCTTTTGGTGTCGGCAGCGTTTCTTCAGGAGCCGGAGTTGGGGCTTCAAACAGTCGGCGTATATAAAATCTCTTCGCCGTTTTATCTGCAAGTTCGGCTGAGGGGTCTGAAACTAGCGTGGCTTTTTGCAGAAGACCAGTGATCGTGTCGAAGAGAGGAGTGATTTCCACCTTTCCGTCAAATTTGCTGTGGTAGCGACTCTCAATAATCTCGCTGCGGTCGAGAACGATCCAAATTCTGTCATTCATCACGATGACATCAAGTGGCTTCACAGCAGCAAGCAGGATGGCAGCTTTTTGGTCGGTAGAAAGAGCTTTACTGAGGTCTGGATTTACGCCCGTGCCAGCGCTCATGATCGCACTTGCCTGACGGGGTGTTTTTCCGTGGCTTGCACGAAAAAGCATGCCAAGGGTGTCAAAGCCCTTGAGGATCCAGTCATTTTTTTCTCGGGCTGTAAGGGTTTTCGCTGGTGGATAATACTCGAGGAGCTCAGAAGCTCCTGCAGCACTTGTGCCATGCCAGGTATAGGGCAAGCCCTGGAAGCTTCGAAGAAGGCTGATAATGTCGGAGGAGCTTGATTCCTTGATATTCTCTTCGGATGGTCGGATGTCTTGAAGGTGAAGGAAACGTCCATCGATCCAGAGTTCTTCTTCGGAGGCTAGGTCGGAGAGCGTCACTTTGTAGTAAATGGTTTCTTTTTTTGCTCGTGTTCGCTTTCGAATTTCACGCTGAACGGAAAAGACGGTCTTTTCGGGAGCAACGAAAGCGAGCTGGTCAATCTCACCGAAGCGGTCATACGAAAGCTCGGAGCCGGTTGGTCCACCAAAAATATCGTCCCATTCATGAATACTGAGCACAGGAGTTTCCCCCTTGGTGATGGCGTAGGGAGTCTTTGCTGCGGTAATCTGATTGAGGGGTTTTTGGTTCAGAATCGCCGTATCTTCAGCGGTGTTTTTTCCGCACCCAGAAAGGCTAAGACTTGTCAGGGCAACGAGGAAGGAGAGGATTTTTTTCATAGCTTGTGTAGTTTTTCATCAAATTTCTTTTTTGTAAACTTCAAATTTTTTTTCTCTTGCGTCGAAACAAATGTTCATATATTATTGTCCTGTTCATCATTATTTTATTTCTATGAAGAAAAAACTTACCGTCCGAGAGCAGAAAGTCTATGACCTGATCAAAGTTTTTCAGCGTGAGCACGGCGAATATCCCACCTACCGAGAGATTCAGGATATTCTCAAAGTGAAATCCATTAATAGCGTCACCCAGTTCGTGAAGCAGCTTTGCCGAAAGGGGAATCTCGAAATGCTGAAGAATAGGGGATTTCGATTGCCGGCGTCAGAGCG
>CAZWLI010000036.1:0-8470 GCA_964634525.1 uncultured Candidatus Peribacteria bacterium
CAATTGTTGCGTCTCTTCTGCGGTCGTGGTGGTGAAGGTTTTCATATGGTGAAAAAAAGACGAAGGCCCAGGAGCAGCATCACGGTGATGGCTCCTCGCTTCACCCAGGCATTGCCTTTCAGATACTGTGCGTGCGTGCCGAGTTGCGAGCCGGCAATGGCTCCGAGTGCGACGGCAATGGCGAGCGCATGGCTAAAGGGTGTGCTGAGCATCAGATAGGTTGTTTGCAGCACATTCACCACCGCGTACATGATGATGGAGTAGGCAATGGCCGTGATGAAGCGCATACGAAAAAACGCTACGAAAAAAATCGTGATAAAAATCCCCGTGCCGCCAAAAATACCATTCAAAATATTCACCACGAGGGAAAAGAAAAAGGTGAGGATGAGAAGCTTCTGGGAGATTGGTCTCTCGCGATCATTCTGGAGTCCAAGATCTTTGGCAAAGAAGAAATAGACCGCTGTGAAGATGAGCGTGATGCTGAGGAGCTCTTTGAACAGTGTTTCATTTGTCTTGAACTGGAGCACATACGTTCCGATCGCCGTCCCAATGACCGCCGAGGTGATGAGCACACCCAGCATGGCGCGACTGAGCTGATTTCGCTTCAGATGGATGCGCGAGGCGGTGAGCGTGAGCAACGTAGCACCAACTTTCGTGACCGTGAAGAGCGGGATGTAGCCCTGCGGACTGATGCTGAGCAGCATGGGTAGGAGGATCAAGGAAGAGCTGCCACCGCTAAAAGCCCCCACGAAGCTGGAAAACGTTGCTGCACATATGCCTTCGAGGAGGGGGAGAAATGAGGTCATCACATTAAAAAGCACCTCCATTGTTATCTTTCTCCTCTGCCATAGCAAAGGGAAGAAATACGAAGACACTGAAGTCAGAGCCAAGGCTGGTTATCGCCTCCTTTTCATTTCTGCTTTTGTCGCTTCATACACTTCTTCAGAAATGGGCCTGCCATTGCAAAATGTTCCACCATCATCTCTCTGGAGATCGATGACTGTTACACGTCCATTCTCGATATGAGTCGCTGTGATATTTTCGTAGGGTTTTCCTTCATTATTTTCTCCTTTTTCTGGTAACTTTCTGCCTCCATTCATCATTCGTATTTCATCAGTAGCCGTATCAAGAGCACCCCATACATTTTTTCGAAGGCTTTTCGCTTGTGCTGAATTGCTCCGGAGATTCGCCAGATCAGATTCTATCCGTGATAATTCAAAAACCCGTGATGAGGGGTCCTTGATCTTTTTACATTCTTCCATTCGTTGCCCCAGTTGACGGACCATTATTTCAATCGTATCTTCTTCAGGTTCAGGATTCGATTGAGCTCCAGGAGTTGCCTGGGGATTCGGAGCAACGGCACATCCACCGAGAGCTGCCAAAAGAGCAATCCGTGCTCCAGAGTTTATCAAAAAATCCCCCAGTGAAGATCTTCTTCCGAGACGGGACTCCCCACCTTCCGATCGACTTTCGTGACGAAAATGTGACATATTCAGTGAATAAATGAGAGGAGGCAAAGGAACTATCGATTTCAATCCTTCATCCACCTCAGATCAGATTCTGCACTGTCGGATGCCCAATTGATTTCATCTATGAGACTTTGCAGGTCAAAACAGTCTGACTCAGATTTGGCTTCTTCAAGGAGCAAACCCAGGAGATATATCTTCTCACGAAGATCTTTTTCAGTCCTGCCACGACATTCCTTCAGGAGTATTCTGAGCTTGAGGCTAAGTCTTTTAATTCGCTTCTCGCTTTCTTTTTCGCCCTTTTCTTTTTCTTTCCTCGCTTTTTCATCTGAGGCTTGGCGTGCATCCAGCTGCTGATGCATGTCATCATATTGTCGTTTCGTCACTGGCTGACCATTGATCGTGTAGCGACCATAACCATCCTGAACTGATTTTGTCAGCACAAAACGCTCGGCTGATCCATTCACACTTCTTGTTGAGGATTTCGTCTCATGAGCATAGGTTCCGGGAGCCTCGTCTCGGGATTGTGTTTGTTCTGAGGCAAAACGTTGTGGTTGAGGAGCATTTTGTTTTTCAGGTTCAGGTGAATTCACAGTTGCAGACGGCATTTCCTTCTGAACATGCGTTCTTCCATGAACCGGATCAGGTCCAACTGCCTCTGGAACTCCTGCGCACCCACTCACGACAATTAAGCCACCAATAAGGGCTCTTGCGTGGGAAATTGGTCCCAGATTGCGTCCTGCGACTGGTGAGTTTGTAGTTGTTGGAACATCCGGTAGGTCTTCTGATCGGCCTTTTAACATAAAAAAAGAGAGGAGTATGAAGATAGATTGTATCACTATAATGATTATATGTCAATATATATTTTCCTACTCATTTCAGGCCACCCCTTGAATTCAAGCCATTTTTTTGGTACAATAATACGAATTTTTAATTTAATTCATCTCTATGGCTCCAGAAGGCAACAAAGCACCGAAAGTAGAACTTACAGCTGATCAAAGAGCGCTCCTCAAAGCTGCTCAAGCTGAAGTGGATAAAGAAGCCCAAGTTAATGAAGCTGATGAAGCTCAAAGGAGGTATCCAAAGATTCCTCCTGGAGCGGCATTACAACTCTTCAGAGCGCAGAAAGTGATAGCTGGAGAAAATGGAGGTGATGGGGTCCAGGATGAAACACGACAGTTTCAAGCGCTAGCAATTGAAACTCTTGAAATTCCAGACGCTACTCTGGCTGGGAAAAAAATTATTGATTTGGCAGCTGCAATTCGAGGATTGCAGGAGACGAAGCATATCAAACTCGAGCAAGATAAGTTTCAGGCGAGAGAGTCCCTCGGAGAAACTGATACTCGTCTGCGGAAGCAAATTAAAGAGCACCTCATAGGAGCGTTTAAGGCTCTTGTAGGAAAAAAATGGAATATGATCGCTGACGATTATAGGGCCAATATTCGTCGTACCGGGGATTCGAATCTGCTTGCAGATGAGAGTCGTTGGCTGAGAGATTTTGTAGGTCGTCAGATTCACATTCTTCCGATCCAAGGAACTGGTTCGGGCCCGGACAACCTCAGAACAGCATTTGAAAACAGCTATGCTCCCGCCGCTCCAGAGATTGGAAAATTATTTGATGAGGCAAGGAAAAGAGCAGACATTGGTCCCAAAAGCTAAATCAATTATCCCAAAGAACATTCAGCGCAATTCTATTGTATGGAAGAAAGAATAAAATTCATTCCGACCCTTCCTCGCTCTCGAGATCAATTGCGCAAGGACCAGGAAACATTGCTTCAGGAAAGAGCTGAGGGGAGAGCTCGGAATAGAATGTTGGCCAAGGAAACTGGAGAATTTCAACAGAGAGTTTAAGGCCGAGAAAAATAGCTTAAGTATTCTCTTGTGACGACATCACTTCTGGTATCATGTTCCTCTCATGGAAATTCAAAAGCCAAAGCCATCGGCTATTCCCACCCCCGAAGCTCTGGAGCAGGAGCCTCTTGCCAGGACTCCTGAGCTCGAACCAGAATCTGATGAGATCCATCCTCTTCGAAGAGCTTTGGCTTTGTGTAAATCAGCCGAAGAGCTGAGGGGTATTCTGGCGAAAATGTCCACTCAAGAAAGGTCAGATTTCAGTCTTGATCTCGATCTGGCGGCGGGACGTTTCCAGCCTCCGAAAAATGAATCTGAGCCAACATTAGAATCAGGAGTGGAGGTAAGAGAGCAGGTGCAGAGTGTTCTGGTCGTCGAAAAGAGAGATAAAGTTGATGAAGATGAAGCAGGAAAAACACCCCCAGAGCCCATCGAAAAAACAGATTTGGAAGTCGTGAAAAAACTCGGAGGCAGTGCTCACAAAGTGATCGAGCGCGTCAGAGATCCTGCCAATGGAAAGATCTTCATCCGCATCTCTGCAAAAGAAGGCAAAAAAGATCTATTTCTGAGAGAAGCGGAAGTTTATCAGGCCCTGAAAGGAGCCCCTGGCATCCTGCGGGTGATTGCGGAGGACCTGAGTTCGGATATGCCCTCGATGATCCTGGAGGACAAAGATCTCACCCCGGCCCTTGATGAAAAAGAGCTGCAGGCGATGTCACTTCAAGAACGATTGAAAAGGGCCACCCAAATGCTCGCGGTCATGGCGGAACTTCAGAAAAAAGGCTATCTCCATGTCGATCTCAAGGAAGAGCATTTCATGAAGGACGAGGAGGGGAACATCTTTCTCATTGATTTCTCGATGGCAAAAAAAACCGATGAGAAAAATGTTGAAATGCAGCCCAGTATCCCGTCCGGGGCAATGGTCCAGCCTCGAGGAAAAGCTTATCACCGTCAGGCAATCCTTCGAGCAACGCCCGACGAAGCCAATGGATTGGGATATGATCAGAGGACGGAAGCCTATGTTTTGGGCAACCACTTGGCCTATGCGCTCGCCGGAAGGCTCATTCAAGCTGCAGCTGAACTGGATAAGGTTAAGGCCGATGGAAGTGTTCCTGAAAAGGAATGGGGTAATATCAAAAACCTTATTCATGGCATGCGCGATGCCAATCCTGAAGCACGACAAGCAGACCTTATAAATATTGCTTCGCTCTGGGATAAAATCTTGCAAAAAAAAGAAACAACTCCAGAAATGAGTAAAAAACCAGCGCTCAAGATCACGAATGAGAATCTCCCGCTATTGTATATTTTTTCACGAAGACTGAACTCGGTGGCAGAACTCCTCCTTCAGCGTCTCTACGCTGATCCTTCATCACGAGCCCGGAAATTGCTTGGAATCATTCCTTTTGGGAAGAAGAAGTTGGATACGTCCAATCCCTGCTGGGAGGCCGTTGGAAATCTTATCGACATCATGAGCGAGATCATCAAAAACCATCGCTGGGAAGATTTTACAGATGATCAAAAGGCCATTCTCAACGATCTGACAGATCAACTTATGAAACTAAAAAAAGAAAAAGCACTCCCTCCGAGGACATTATCTTGCCTTTCAAGACTTGAAGAGAGCATGAAAAGACGGGGCCAAAATCTCGGCGAACCCCCAGCAAGACCGGCTGAAACTCCTCATACCGCCGCAAATCTTTCTTGTGGTGAAAGTGCTGTCATAGAGGTCTCAGCCCTTCCGGTTCGTATTGGCTACTTGAAAAATTTTTTTAGAATCGAACAATCAAGGGATGGGAAATGGCTTGTTACGAATGAAACTTCGGAAGCCCCAGAACATGGAGGAAGTGCTGGACTTAAGGCAACGATCGAAAAGGAGGAGGAAGGCAAGCCCATGGCGTTTGGAAGAAATAGGGCTTCCGTGACTAAAGACTCCTTTCTCGTCAGGGATAACTCTTTTTCACGCCGTCATTTTGAAATAACCTTCCATGCCGATCGTGCTGTCGTTGTCTCCCTGAGTAAAGGAAATTCCACCTTCATCTGTACCGGGCAAATAGTGAGAAATGAAGAATCTTTTCAGGGTGTCTTTCTTGAAGGCGAAGAAAGTCTTAATCAGTTTGTGAATAGGCTCTCCCGCGCCATAAAAATGAAACGTGAGGAGAAAATTTTCCCGAACCTGGCTGAACAAGTGGCATTCGTGCGCGGGGTCATCACTGATTTTATTCGCGCATTACATGGGGATACAAATTTACTTCTGTTTCCTGAAGTTTCAGACCTTATGAAAAAAAGTGTGGGGACCTCCGAAGATGGTCACCAACTCTTGCTCGACTATCTGATGAGGGCATATCAAGAAGGAAGCATGGGCTTCTATTGAAAAAAACGCCTCCATTGTTATCTTTCTCTGCTGCCATAGCAAAGAGAAGAAAGACGATTTTCCTACTCATTTCACAAAAGCCCTTGAGTTCAAGCCATTTTTTTGATAGAATGGTAAGATTTTATAATTTAGGCCGAAATCTCGTAAAATAATTCTATGTCGCTCACTGAAGACAAAGTTGATCTGGGGAGACTCGAAGATACCGATGCATTGATCGAGAGTTTACCAGAGGTGCAAAAGCAAGAATTTTGCCAACAAATACGACAGATCCAGGCTGAGCTCGAACGATTTCTTCGAGACGAGCGGTCTCTCGATGAAATTCAAAAAATAAATACTCGTATTGTTGGCTTTTCTCCAAAAGCATCCTGCCTTCTTGATAAAGTTCGAGAGTGTCAGAAAAAATGTTTTTTGACGCTCAACGCATTTCTTGGGAAAAGACCAAGCCATGAAGCCATCGCCATGCTCTTTCTGCTCGGTCGCCATGCTGCAGACAAAAAATTAAAATCAGTGCACTTCGATCCAGAAGTGCTCAAAGCGTGTCTTCGAAAAGCAGAGCAGATAGATAGAAAATCTGGTTTTAAAATTTATTTCACACCATTATTTGAGCGAATCGAAAGGGGTGATTTTTCCCCGTCTGTGGCGGCTGCTGAAGGAGCCTCTCCGGAGCAACCCGTAGAAAAGAGGGTTGAAGAAAGAAGAGCTGAGACGGGAGATGCTGCTGCTGCCCTTGTAAAGGGTTGGAAGCCGGATCTGAGACTCTATCACAATCGAATCACTGCGTTTGAGTCACGATTCCGCGAAGAGGGAAGTGGAGTCATGCAAGATCTCGAAGATCTTGAACAATGGCCTCCAACCGAAATATATAAAGCTCCTCAGGGACCAACGGTCATGTTTTGCAAAAAACCATTTCTCATCTCAAGCTCGGACAAAAATGAGATCCGAAGAGCCATGGTTGTTTTTGTTGATTGCGGAAAAGAAATCAAGCCACGTATCATCTACACCAGCAGCACGCACGGAGTTATCAAATGCCTCCCTCGTATCATGGTGAATCATGAGGGGCGAATCAAATGGTTTGATAAGGGAGACTCTCAGAACAGCATTACGATCGGATTTGACTACCAGCTCGAGCTCATCGAGAGAATGTACAGGAGTGACTCCTGTCAATTGCTCCCCCACCATTCAGATCAGGAAAGGCGACTCTTCACGAGCTTTGTCCGGACAACCCAAGAGCCACGGCAGGACACTTTTTTTGGAAACGTTCACGAACAAAGCGTGATCATCGCAAGAACTCTGCAGGATGAACTTCCTCTCGACGCTACCATTTTGCCTGAATACCAAGAATTTGCCTTACCGGAAAAATGCCACCTCAATGATGCGAACTCGACATTTACTCCCGATTCAGATGACTATCTCAAGAGCAGATTCATTGCTGTAAAAAATATTGTCCACCCGCGCTATGGGAAATGTAACATTTGGTTTTTTGAGTCTGAACATCCCACGAAGGCAAAGAGATACATTGTTTTTGAGACGGCAATGCCAGAGGGCTATACTCCGAAAAAAGGTGAAAGAATGCCAGACCGAGGCTACTGGATAGGAGCCATTCAGCCTTCTGCTCCTCAACTCCAAGGTCAAAATACCTACTTGGCACCAACGCATTACTATCCCTACGACGAGCTGACAACCCCCCTTCTCGAACATGGTGAAATTTGCCAGTGGGAATATATTAGAAGATTTCCCGTCATCACCGCATTGAAGAAGAAGATTGAAGAACTCTCTTCAAGGTAAAGCTGATCTCTGCGCGCCTCTTGAAAAATCGCTCAATTTCGAGTATAATGAAAAGAACCATAAAAACAAAAAATGCTTCCTTGGAAGAAAATGCTGATCGTCGCCCTGTTTGTCTTCCTCACGGGTTTTGCCTATCTGACCCAGGAGTATGGCAGCTATTTTTTTGGCTCCATTATCGGCGCTCCGAAGACAGTCCTTCAAGACTATCCCTGCCCCAACGCTTCATTTGCGTTTGAAGTTTCGCCAGTCCCGGGGCTTTTTGCCTATCAAAAAGGCAATGCAGAATTCAATCGCAAGGAGATGCTCAAGCTCAATGAAAAGAATTTAGGGCTCACCGCTTGGTTCAGCTATGACAAGGCTTTTGCCGAAGCCGCCAAGGCCAAGCTGATCGATCAGATCACCTACGAACGAAACCCAAGCCAATACCTCGTGAATGTGTACAGCGCCATCAAGAACGACAAGAGTATGCATGCGGCCGTCGATTTCGTCACCAAGCAGCTTTCTTCGGACAATGTTCATCTTCCGACGGTTTATCCCTACACCGCCGGCTACGTCGTGGACGCGGTGAGCAATAATCCCAGCTATGGCAATTTCGTGAGCGTGTGCAGCGATCTCACGGACCTCTCCGTTGGAACCGGGGTTCAAAAAAAACTTCGCATCCTCTACAGCGTTGCCCATCTGGATTCGCTTTCTGTCATCGCAGGGCAGAGCATCACGGCCGGAACCGAGCTCGGCAAAATAGGCTCTACTGGTAATGCGACCGTAACCCACGCCCATGTGACGATTATGCCGGATCTGACGTGGCTGCCGACCTATCGCCAGGTCTACAATGCCGGCTACAAATTTTATTTCCCAAGCTCCGTTCCTGAGGCTCTGGTCAAAAGTATCGATCCGATATCCGCCATTCTCAATCCGGACATGGCGTATTCGATTGTGTTGGACGATGCCAAGCGACAGGCGGTCTTCGCCAATGCCGATCAGTACATCACCGGTTTGAATA
>CAZWLI010000037.1:0-7803 GCA_964634525.1 uncultured Candidatus Peribacteria bacterium
TATCCCGACTTTGGGAGTGTCACAATTCGCTACGTACCAGACAAAAAATGCTTGGAGCTCAAATCCTTCAAGCTCTACATCAACACTTTTCGTGATATCCGCATCTTTCACGAGAGCATTACCGAGCTGATCTTTCATGACTTCCTCAAAATTGTGGAACCCAAGAAGGCAAAAATAACTATTGATATGAATGCCAGGGGAAATGTGAAAACCATTTGCGAAAAAACGTTTGAAAGTTAGAATATCTTATAGTGTAACAGGAGTGTGCCTCGAGAATTGAGTTTTTTTATGCTCTTCAATCTCCAGGATTTCATTTCCCGAATGGCATTTCCTGAAAGAAGATTCTTTCCGTCATCAAGAATGACCGGCTCTACGGTGAGAAAAGCCTCGGTCACAAGCTTTTCTTTCACAAACCAATGGTAGATTTCCGCGCCTCCCAGGATCGTGACCCTTTGAAATTCAAGAAGGTCCAGGAGCTCAATCAAATCCTTTTTCTTATCGTGAAAAAGCGTGACCTGACTGATGCCCGGGGAGATTGATCTCATACCCTTGATACCTCGAGTAAAAACAATAATGGGCTTGGCGCCAACTCGCTTCACATGCATCTCAAAGGTCTTTCGACCCATGATGAGAATGTCACTTGCTTTGATCTTCTTCGCAAGCCATCGTCTATCCTCCACGCTGGAAGGAAACTGCCCTTCTAAATCGGCGATCTTCCCATTCAAGGAAATGGCAGCAACCATATGATATACTCGAGATGGCTTCTTCTGTTTCATAGTAGCTCCAGTGTAACCTTCACTCTGCTCACATGGAATCTCGTTTTTTTGGAAAGCAACTCGCCCTTCCGTTCCAGATCCCTCTCTGGCTACTTGCTTTCTATGTGACCTGGTACTTCATTCCGCAGGGTATTGATCTTATCACCGCAAACTCGTTTTCACCCATGTTCCTGTTCGGGGTGATCCAGGTTGTTCTCGGCCTTCTCCTTTTTGTACCTCAGCTCAACTGCTCCAGTGCCATTATGATTGCCATCCTCTTACTGGTTCAGGCTGGAGACCAACATGGGCTCGGAACAACAACAGCTCTTTCAATTCTTTTTTGTGCTGTGATAGGCTACTTTTCTCGCCCTCCGCTTTTTAAGAAATATCGCCCCATTACGAAAATATCCATTTAAGATTTTTATGACGACACTCCCTGGAAAAAGCGTTCCATCTTTTTCTCTTGAAGATGACAAGGGAAAGATCTGGACCGAGGAGAATCTTAAGGGAAGTTGGACGGTGCTCTATGCCTACCCCAAAGATATGACTCCAGGATGTACGATCGAGGCACATGATTTCACAACGCTGCTTGCTGAATTCAAAAAACTGAACACTCAAGTTATTGGCATCAGTCCCGATGATGTGAAAAGTCATCAAAAATTTTGCGATAAGGAAGGTGTTGCCTATCCCCTGCTCAGCGATCCCGAAAAAAAACTTCTCACCGATCTCGGCTGCTGGGTGGAAAAAACAATGGTGGGGAAGAAATATATGGGAGTCGAAAGGTCAACCTGGACTATTGATCCGCAAGGCGTGGTTCAAAAAGAATGGAGAAAAGTAAGCGTAACCGGCCATGTGAAAGAAGTTCTCGAAACCCTCAAGAGCCTCGCCTCATGAAGAGACCAACCACGATTGCTGTGCAGATCGGGAAAGTGGTGATCGGAGGAGGACATCCGATCGCAATTCAATCCATGACCAATACTCGGTCCGAAGATATTTCGGCGACTGTATCTCAATTGAAAGAGCTTGCAGACGAAGGTGCTGAGCTCCTGCGGCTCACGATTCCGACTCCAGAAGCAGCAAAGGCCGTGCCACATATCAAAGAAAAATTGGTGAAGAGCGGCTACGAGCTTCCCCTGATCGGAGACTTTCATTTTAACGGCCACCTCCTATTGTCTCGATACCCTTCATGCGCAGAGGCTCTGGACAAATACCGGATCAATCCCGGAAATCTCGGAACAAGAGAAAAACACGATAAGCATTTTTCATCGATCATTGAAACAGCCCTGGTGCACCAAAAACCAATCCGGATCGGGGTCAACTTTGGATCCCTTGATCAAGAGCTTTTGACCCATCTCATGGAACTCAACGGAAACACGGAAAAAGAAAAAACCGCTCGTAAAGTCGTGATCAAAACCATGGTTGAAAGTGCGCTTCGATCGGCTGATTTCGCGGAAAAAATGGGCATGGCTTCGGACCGGATCGTGCTGAGCGTCAAAATGTCTGCCGTCAACGAAATGGTGGAAGCCTATGAGCTGCTTCACGAAGCATGTCGGAAAAGAAAAAAAATGTACCCACTCCATCTCGGCCTTACCGAGGCTGGGGCCGGAATTCAAGGCATCGTGAGCTCCAGTGCTGCGCTTGGAATTCTTCTGAAACAAGGGATCGGCGACACTATCCGAATGTCCCTCACAACATCGAAAAATCATGATCGAAGCGAAGAAGTAAAAGTTTGCAAAGCTTTACTTCAATCTCTTGAGCTTGGCTCCTTTGCCCCAAAGGTCGTGAGCTGTCCGGGGTGCGGAAGGACAAATACAACCCACTTCCAAGAGCTCGCGAAAAAGATCGAAAAATTTCTTGAGGCAAAAAATGCGACGTGGAAAAAAACCCTTCCAGGAGTAGAAAAAATGAAAGTGGCGGTGATGGGTTGCATCGTCAATGGCCCTGGCGAATCGAAAGATGCCGATATCGGCATCAGTCTTCCGGGAAATGTTGAGAAACCCTTTGCAGTCGTCTACAAAAATGGAAAGGAATTCGAAACGTTGTCGGGGAAAAATATAGCTTCTCAATTTCTCAAGATTCTTGAGAACTACGTCCATGATCGATATAGACCGTGATCATTCCTCACAAAAAAAGATTTTTGTGGAAGGTTTGTGAAAAAGCTTTGCCGCAGGCAAGAGTGAATTTTCCGGCTTTGATGACTCAAGTTCTTGTATCATGGCTCGCTTCTCAATTCCCTTGAGGAGAAAAAAAATCTCATGCGCACTTTCCAGCACTGGAAAGGTCAGCGTGAATCGCTCTTGAATATCCTGATTCTTCGCAAAACTCTTCGTCACAAAACGGTCTCTGATATGAAGCTCAGGCCCATGGGGAAAAAGCGAAGCGGTGTGGCCATCGGAACCAATGCCGAGGATGATAAGATCAAAGGCCGTGCTTCCGATCTCTGATTCGTAGCGAAGAAGAGTCTCCGCTTCGAGAAGACCTGTCTGGAAAAAAACAAATTTTTTGAGTGGTTCGGAAAGCTTTGAAACGAAGCTTTGTTCGATCATCCGATAGTTTGATGCACGGTGATCGAGCGGAACCATTCGCTCATCAACCAAAAAAAGCTCAACAAGATTCCAGGCAAGAGGAAGCTTCGAAAGCGCTTCATAGATCTTCCCTGGTGTCGTGCCTCCACTGAAGCCCAATCGGAAGACTTTGCCTTCTTGAACCTTGGGAATGAGACTCTCTTTGATTTCTTCAAGAACGTTCGCAATCCATTCCCTCTCGGTTGTGAAGGCCATGATATGATTCATACCGGCGGCAAAGGAAGATCGAGCCATTCAAAGGAGTCCTCAGCTGGAATATTATTCTGCTCCAAAGGACCCTGCGAAAAATCTGGATACGTAAAGAGCGGCATCATTTTTGATTCGCAGAATTTAAGAAGTTTATCGGTAAATCTCCAGCTGGCAACAATCTCCTCGAAGCTCAAAAAATGTCGATGATCTTGCTGAAAGACATTCAAAAGCAAACGGGCATGCTCGGGTAGACAATCATCCCCGAAGCACGCCAGTGATTCCGATGTCGTGAGATCATGAAATTGCCCTCCTTGACCCCCCACCTTGGTGTAAAGCTTCAAATGAATTTTCTCTTTGGGCTGTAATTCAATGATAAGCCTATTGGGCTGAATGTCGGTATTCGATGCTTGAAAAGGTTGCTTTTTAAATTCGACAACCACATAGGTGTGTTTCTTTTTGAGCATCTTTCCAGTTCGGATATAGATCGGAACCTGATACCAGTCTTGACGATCGATGAAAAGGCGAAGCGCGGCGAAGGTAGGAGTCTTGCTCGCCTTCTTGACACCGGGAATCTGCTGATAACTTTGGTACTGACCCAATACGATACCTTTCTCATAGCCTCGATATTTCAGGGCGGAAAGAACGGAGAGTTTCTCGCGAGAAATATTCTTGGCATCCTGCTCAATGGGAAGGCTCATGGTGAGGAGGGAGAGGATCTGAAGAAGGTGAGACTGGATCATATCCTTCACGATGCCAACCTGATCAAAATAACTGATGCGACTTTCTACTCCGAAATCCTCTGAAGCCGTAATTTGGATATTAGCAATCAACGGACCGCTGAGAAGCGTATTCAGAATACCGTTGGCATAGCGAAGGGCGAGCAAACTCTGGACGCCTTCCTTCCCGAGATAATGATCGAGGAGATAAACCTTCTCGGAAGCAAAATGCATAGATACAAAATGGAAAAGTTCCTGAGCGCTTTTTTCGTCATGACCAAAGGGTTTTTCAATAATGAGGCGAAGATCATGATCCGTTTGTTTTCTCAAATTTGAGAGTCTATCAATAATCGGACAAAAAGCATCCGGAGGAACGGCAAGATAATTGATCACCGTTATTTTCTGACCCGATGCGATCGCTTGAATTTTCTTTCCTAAGGCTTGATAGCCCTTGGCCTCGTCATATCCTCCGGAAATATAATCAACTTTCTTCAGAAGAGTGTTCAGAACTGCTTCATCGGCTTGAATTTCCTTCTTCGAAAGAATGCTCTCTCGAAATTCTTGCTGAAACTCTTCTCGAGACTTCTTCGTTCTCGCGTAGCCAAGGACAGAAAAATTCCCCTGGAATCGCTTCTGAGCCGCTAGTTCATAGATGGCTGGAAAAAGCTTGAGCTTGGCGAGGTCTCCGGAAGCTCCGAAGATAATAAAGACAAACGGTTCTGTGATTTTGGTGAGCTGCATGATAATAGTTTAAGACCAATCCGCATGACATTCTCCTGATCGATCGAGTCGTTCAAATCCATGCATCCCAAAGGCATCACGAAGACCTTGAACCAAATTGAGAGGCAATCGCTCCGTGCTCATGGCTTCATAATAGAAGAGCGCTGAAGAGAGGGCTGGGATAGGTACTCCCTTGAGAACAGCTGTGGAAACCGTCTCCCTCCAAGAATTCGCAGACGGACCACATTGATCAAAGAAGAAATGCTCGTTCCCGGATTTCATTGCAAGCGAAATTGATTCAAGCAACTGAGTACGGATGATGCATCCCCCCTGCCAAATTCTTGAGATTTCAGAGCGATCGAGAGACCAGTGATGCTGATCGGAAGCCTGACTGATGAGCCTCATACCCTGGTCGAAGATACTCATCCACGAAGCAAAGACAGATGCTTCCATTTTTTTTAAAAAAACGTCGCTCTTTTCGGCATGAAACATATTGGCCTTTGGAAAACGCTTCGCAAGTTCGTGGCGAAGTTGTTTTTTGCTGGAAATCGACCGCATAAAAACCGCTTCGGCGATACTGGGGATTGGGATGCCCTTCTCGAGAGCATCGATGACCGTCCAGGTTCCGGTACCTTTCTGGGCTGCGGCATCAGATAGGACATCGATCAGATACCCCTTGGTGACCGAATCTTTTTTCCGGAGTACCTTCACGCAAAGACCGAAAAGAAAGGACTGAAGTCGACCTTGATTCCAATCTTCAAAAACCTTTGCAATCTGATCCGGAGAAAACATCAGAAGCCTTTTGAGCAGATCATAGGCCTCCGCGATCGTCTGAAGCAGAGCATATTCAATCCCATTATGGATCATATTGACATAATGCCCGGCTCCATCGGGACCCACATGCATCACGCAGGGAAGACCTCGAAAATCTTTGGCAGCAATGGCCTCAAGCATATCTTTCATCTGAAGGTAGGCTTGCGATGTGCCCCCGGGCATGATGCTCGGACCGTTGAGTGCTCCCTCAGCCCCTCCTGAAATCCCACACCCGATGAAATGAATCTTTTTGGAAGCAAGCTGCTGTTCGCGTCTCATCGTGTCATGGTAATGAGAATTTCCACCATCCATAATAAGGTCTCCTTCTTCGAGCGAAGGAAGAAGTTCGGCAATCACCTGATCAACGGCTTCTCCGGCATTGACCATCACGATGATGCGACGTGGAGCTTCAAGAGCCGCAACGAAACTTTCAATGCTTTTTTCACCTCGGAGATTTTTTCCTCCGAATTGGAGAAGGAAAGCATCTGTTTTTTCTGGGCTTCGGTTAAAGACCATCGTTCGATATCCCTTGCTCGCAAGATTGCGTGCCAAGTGGGCGCCCATGACCCCAAGTCCGATAAGTCCGACAGAAAATTTTTTCATAAGATACTCTCTATATTTGCTCTTTTTGCGTACATTTTCAAATTAATACACGCATCTTTTCCGGCCTTCTTAAAAAGCTGATGGGCCTGCTCAATGAGTTCCGCAACCTTTTCCCATGAGTGAACACAGAGGAGCGAGTCCATGTCGGCTCGATCGAGAAGCTTCTTTTGAAGAGGGTAGTCGCGTATCCAGTGCAAGAGCCCTCGCCACATTTCGCCCATGAGGATGATGGGCATCTTGCAGGTGTGTTTGACCTGCATCAGCTGCCAGGAGTAAAAAAATTCAAGAAGGGTTCCGACTCCGCCCGGAGCGATTACCACGATATTGGAAAGCAGCATAAAAGCATCCAGACGCTTCGAAAAAACATCAAAATCGCGCTTGATATCAAGAAACCTGTTGGTAAATTGCTCTCTCGGCAGCACGATATTGAGACCGAAAGATTGCACGGTTGAACCATTCTTTCTTCCCGTCTTGTGGCCCCTATTCGCTGCCTCCATGAGACCAGGGCCGCCGCCGGTCACCACATCAACGCCGAGCTCCGCAAGACGGTGTGCCAGAAGATAGACTTCCTGATACGCAACGTCTTCCTGTTTCAGACGTGCTGACCCGAAAATCGTGACACGAAAAGCATTCGGGTCAATGTCATCGGGAATGCCATCATGGTTCAAATCCACCATAGAAAGAAAATTGAGATTCCTTTCATTATATCGTAAAAAACATCATTTTTGAAGCATTTTTCGAATTTTTGCTTCGAGGTGCGCTTCCGAGAGTCCTGCTTTTTCATAAAGCTCCTCCGCCTTTCCCGAGAGCTGATATTCGGTCACTCCCATATTTTCGATGACGACGGGTAATTTTCTACGGCCAACAAAAGCGGCGATACTCTGACCATAACCGGTTTTTGGATTGTGATCTTCAATGGTTAAACATTTTTTGTCTTGTGAAGGGAGGAAAGAAGCGTTTGCTCGTCAAGATGGGAAAGGCTCGTAAGCGCAATAAGCTCAACAGAATTCCCGAAATGCTCTATGGCCTTCAAAGCTGCTATGACCATCGGCCCTGCGGCGAGAATAGTCAGCTCAGAACCTTCCCGAAGCAGATCCCAATGACCCGGCTGAAACTCATACCGATCGTCGTAGAAGACCTTTCCATCTTGCTTCGTGATGATGGGAAGCTTGGCTCGTCCCATTCGAATATAAAAATTGCCGTAGGTTTTCGCGGCATAACGAATCATCTGATCACAAAGATTGGGGTCACAGGGCTCGAGAAGAGTCGTGTGGAAAAATGCCAAGAACGATCCAAGATCATCGATCACCTGATGGGTCGGGCCGTCTTCCCCGACGGAAAGGCCACAGTGGGTCGATACCATTTTGACATTCGTGCGGTTGATATCATTGACCCGAGCTTGATCCTTGGCGCGGCTGGTCA
>CAZWLI010000038.1:0-2455 GCA_964634525.1 uncultured Candidatus Peribacteria bacterium
CTTGCTTTTTTTGATCGCGAAGAATCATTGAAAATCGAAGAGGTGAAAAAAATTCAGCAACAGGTCTTTCGAAGGACCGCTGAGGATAGCTTTTCTTTTTGCATCATCGAAAATGCCGAGCGCATGACCAGGGCCAGCGCCAATGCTTTGCTCAAAATGCTCGAGGAGCCCTCAGCGCGTTTCGTCTTTCTCCTGACCAGCGCCCAGGAGCAAAAGCTCCTGCCTACGATTCGTTCGCGGGCGGTACTCTTTCGTTTCACTGGGCTGCGTGAAGCGGAGCTGGAACGATATCTTCGCACTCGAAGTTCGGATGAGCTGGTGATTGCCGAGGTCAAAAAACTTTCGGGCGGCAAGATAGGCCTCGCCTCAGCCATCCTTTCGGACAAAGCTTTTCTCGAGCGGCTTTCGCGCCTCTGGGATCTGGCCATGCTGGTCTCGGAAAAGGATCTCGTTGATCTTTTTACCCTCTCCGACCACCTGACCTCCGACGAATTTGAGAAGAGTGATCTGCTCCATTTTTTTCGATTTCTCGCCGAGAAGCTGCGTCGTGACCATCCGAGAACCCATCTCACCGAACTCTCAGAGCTTTCACGAATGCGAGGTCTTTTTCAGGATACGCAAGTGAATAGGAGACTCCAGTTGGAGGACTTCTTTTTGAAGATGAAAATTTAAGTGCTAGAATGGGGCATGTTTTACAAGGAGTTTCATGAGTTTTATCCTTTCCACTGAGAGTCTTCGAGGTTACGGCATTAATCGGATTTTTCGATTTGCCAAGGATGCTTCTTTCGAAGGCCTGGAGCTCGGGCTTGATGCTCGTCTTTTCGATACCCAAAATCCCGCTCATCTCAATGAACTCAGCAAAGAACACGCGCTTCCGATCCGCGTTGTGAAAAATTTTGTCGGCAGTTCCATCACCCAGACCACCCTTGCCTGTGAAATCGCGCAGGCGGTAGGAGCCCACGTACTCGTGATTGAGCCGCCCAAGATTTTTGATTTTAAGTACAAGGACTTCCTGAAGCGCCAGATTCCGGTCTTCCGAAAGAAATATGGCATTCTCATCGCGCTCAAAAATGGCCCCTCCGAATACGTCTGGGGTATTCTTCCCGGGCGATCGATGAACTCGATTCCGGATCTTCAGAATTTCAAGGAGGTTTGTCTCGATGTCTCCAATCTCTATGGCAAGAAGCTTGACCTGATCCGTGCCTACGAAATGGTAAAGCCCTACCTAGTCCATGTGGAGCTTTCCAACGTCTATCACAATCTGGATCACAGCGCCCTTGATGAAGGCACCATGCCCCTGGAAAGTTTCCTCACCAAGCTCAATCGCGATGGATACGAGCACGACATCTCTCTTCTCGTTCGCCCCAAAGTCCTCAGAGCGGGGGACGACAGGGGGGTGATGAAGCATCTGGAGAAGGCGATGAAGTTTTATCACAAATACATTTCATAATTTTGTCTATTTGATTTTTGAGCCATTGGCTTCTTGGAGACAAAATCAAAAAGATACAGTTTGTTGACGTTGTCAAACGCTTTCGGTATCCTGTCACTGGAATTTTCTTTTTTTTAGACCTTTGAGAAATACCTTATTGAGAAATTCATCCGAAAATACGTTCTCTTTTGAAACTTTTTGGCGAGAAGTAATGAATTTCGAGCGAAAAGAAGCGATTTTTCTTTCAAAAAAGCCATAATAGGCTTGGTATTTTTTCGAAAGCTTATAAAAACGGAGATATTCTCTTCATTTTTTAAGAAAAACAATATGGAAAATATTCTCCCCGGACTGATTGGAGCCGTTGGCGCCGGACTTCTCGTTTTTTTCCTTGTGAGACCAAAGGTTAAGGATAAAACAGAAGAAATCGAGCGGCAAAATAATGACAAGATGGAAAAGGCCCGCATGAGGGCGCAGGAAGTTGTCCTGGAGGCCGAGAAAAGAGCCCTCCAGATGGACGATCGGGCTTCCACGAAGATGGGGAAGATCCAAGATGATGAGCGCACCATGCGCCAGAAATTTGAGAAAATGGAGGAACGCCTTGTGACTCGCGAAGAAAATCTGGAGAAAAAGCTTGAAGAACTGGAAAAAAAGATCGAGTTGGCTCGAGAAAAGGAGCAGAAGGCCGAGAAAACTCGAGAAGAACTTGAATCCATGAAGGGTCAGGAAGTGAAGAAGCTCGAGGAAGTTTCAAAACTTACTCAAGACCAGGCCAAGGAGCACCTTCTGAAACACGTGGAGGAAATTGCCTCAGCAGATATCAAGAAAAAAATTATTCAGGAAGAAGAAAAGGCCAAAGAAATCGCTTCAGAAAGGGCCAGATGGGTCATTACCCAGGCGATTCAGAAGTACGCGGCGGAGGTGACGTCGGATTCCACCGCCACCGTTGTCACCCTTCCAAGCGACGATATGAAAGGCCGAATCATTGGAAAGGAGGGGCGCAATATCAATGCCTTTGAACACCTCACA
>CAZWLI010000039.1:0-12034 GCA_964634525.1 uncultured Candidatus Peribacteria bacterium
TCAAGACCAGATATCAGGGTCATCGCAACCGATACCGAAACAAGAACGCTCAGGCT
This sequence comes from uncultured Candidatus Peribacteria bacterium, assembly GCA_964634525.1. GTDB lineage: Bacteria > Patescibacteriota > Gracilibacteria > JAUYGZ01 > JAUYGZ01 > CAZWLI01. The sequence continues at coordinate 57 of CAZWLI010000039.1, forward strand.
TGGATCAGCTTCGGCATGATCGCCATGAATGGGACGTGGGCCGCCAAACAATCCATCGCGATGCAGGGTGGTTGACCACGAACGAAAGCCTCTCCAATCGAATCCTGGAGTGCTCGATGTTCAACACCCTTTCCTCCACAAAAAGGACTTTTTCAGTGAGGCCTATCTACCACCGCTGCAAGACGAAGAGTTGTTTAAAGGTGCTGTAAAATTTCCCGAATACTTCCCACCACATAATCCGGCTTCGCAGCGAGGAGCTTTTCCTCTTTGCTCGAACCGCCTTTGATGCCGATCGTTTTGACACCGGCAGCTCTTCCCGCACGGATATCGTGCTCGCTGTCACCGATGAAGACAGCGCCCTGCACAGGTCTTCCAAGTCTGAAAAGAGCCTCGAGAACCGGCTCGGGGCTAGGCTTTTGAAAGGGAATGCTGTCTGCGCAGATCACGGTCTGAAAATACTGCCGGAAAGCAAGTCGTTCAAAAATGCCATCAGCTTCGACCTGCATATTGCCCGTGACCACGGCCATGGGGATCATTCTCTTCTTCAAAAGCTCCAGAAGATCCAGAACGCCATCAAATAATTTGAGATTTTTTTGGACGTAGTCGGGAAAATTTTTGAGATACTGGGCAATGGCTTCCTCAACTTTTCCTTCAGCAACCCAGGGCGCTAGCGTATTGCTCAAGCCTCTCGCAAAGGATGCACGGAGCGCCGTCTCGTCCGTGACTTTTCCTCCAAGGTCTTCGACGGTTTTTTTCACACACGCGACCACCGCGGAGTTGGAATCGGTCAGCGTCCCGTCGAGGTCGAAGAGCCAGGTACGAAAGTTGGAAAAGCTCATGAGAAGGCCATGAAGTGAAGATAGTGTATCATAGTCAGGAATTAGGAATATGAAAAAAACCTTCGCCATCCTCTCGATTGTCCTTCTTTCAATCCCGAGTGTGTTTGCCAAAACAGCTCCACTGAATGCTGCTCAGCTGAAACGCACTCAGGCCTACGCCCTGAAGAATATCAACGACTACCGCCAAAAGAATGGCAAGGCACCGGTGACTCTGAATAAAATCCTGAGCAATATTGCCCTCATCCACAGTCAGGACATGGCGGTGAATTTGAAGAAGATGTCGCACGATGGCTCGCTGGGCGAGGCAGCGCATGAGCGCATCAAGCAGGGCAAAGTGCCGGACCTGAAAGCGAATGTTTTTAGCCAAGTCCCGATCCCGGAGAACATCGCGAGAAGCGGAGAAAATGTCGGCATGCGCAACATCAAGAACTTCAAAGGCAGTCTGGAGAAAGCTATCCTGAGCCAGCACCAGTACTTCATGAACGAACCCGAGACTGGCGTGACGCACCGCACCACAATGCTCAGCACCGACATTCCTTTCTCCGAAGTGGGCATCGGACTCTACCTCGATGAAAAGGGGGGTCTGTGGATCACGGAGGATTTCATATCTCATCCCTAACTCCCTTTCCTCATGACCTTCCTCATCGGTCTCCTCGGCTCATTGATTCTCGTCGCAGGTGCGGCGTATCCGGACAAAAAGTTTCAGAAACATCCCTATCATTCTCCCAAGAACTGGCTGCTCGCGATTGGTGGACTCTTCATGCTTCTCTACTCCATCATGAACTACTTGAATGGAGGACCAGTCTTCTTCGTGTATCTTCAAGTCCTCGTGAATACCGCCAGTGTGTTCATGATGCTCAATGTTCCAGATTCAATTGATACTCCGATCATAGGTATTCTTGGCATCATTCTTATTGTCATGTCGCTTTCCCGATTTGAAGGCCTTTCAACGATTTTCTTCATCATCGGCCTGACAGGTATCGGCCTTGGTTATGCGATGGACTCGGGAACCTTCAAAAGAAATCTCGCGCTCACCATCGGCAGTGCGCTCATCGCACTCTTCAGCTACCTAGGTGCGGCCTGGATTTTCTTCTGGCTGAATATTTTCTTTGCGATCTTTTCCGGGTATTATACGGTTCGACTGCGCAAGATTTAGGACATTCTCTCTTTATCCAAAATCCACAAACCTTTAAAGGGGAGCTTATATCTGATCGGGCTTTGGCACGGTCATGCGGATCCCATTCTTTCTTTTCTGGTTACGGATATTGAGACATCCCTTGGGCGGTCATTTTTAATTTCCAGAATTCCCGGAAGTATTGCCTTCAGATGAAGAAGGTGATTCCGATGAAGAGGGAGGTGCAGGCGAGTTGGCTGAAGCCAGGTCAAGAACCTTCGCGAGAGCTGCACGGGTGAGTGGGCCCTTCACATCAAAGACCTTGGGTCCATCACCACCCTGCCCCGTCATAATCCCGGCGCTTGAAACGGATGCGATAGCGGCCTTCTCTTCGTCGTTGGCCAACTTCATATCACTAAAAGCATCGGCGGTTGAAGGATCTGCGTCAGAGAGCTTGAGGACTTGCTTCAGGAGGATCGCAATTTCGGCGCGAGAGACATTGCTGCCCGGGCTCTTGCCCCCGAAGATGCCGTCCAGATCAACGCCGGATGCTTCCAGCGTCCCTGCCGCTGCCTGTGCCCAGTCTGGAACTTTCTGGCCAAGCTTCGAGCTCGGAGTTGCATTCTCGTCGATGCCCTGAATACGGGCAAAGAGGGCAATGGCCTCGGCCACATTGGTGAGCCCGCCGGGGTTGAAATCCTTTCCGCCGGAGGTGCCCGTACCCGTGACCCAGCCCCTCTGCTTCACCGAAGCGGCAAATTTGGTAAACCAATCGTTGTCATCGGTATCGGTAAAGGGAATGATTTTCGCATCAAATTTTGCTTGCTTCGAAGTTGCAATCGCTTGGTCTTTCTTGGCTCTCAAATCATCGATCTTCTTTCGGATTTGTTCCTTGCTCACACCTTTTGAATTCGCTTCCGCGAGAAAGTTCTCGATATCATTTTGGAGATCATCGCTCGAGCTTCCATAGAAATTGTAGCCCGCGATCTCATCCTGAATCTTCTGGAGCTCCGAGAGCTTATCCTGAGCAATCTGGACCTTCTTCTGCAGATCTTCGAGCTTCTGGTTCAAATCGAGAATCTGAGCTTTCTTACCCAGCAGATCGTTTTGCGTGGCACTGTCATAGAAACCCGTCACGCCTTCCAAAGATCCTGCAATCGCATTTTTGTATTTGTCTCCGGCAGCTTGGAAAAGCGTCTGGAGCACGCTCGGATCGGACAGCAGACGCTGCAAAACTTTCTGAATCGCATCCTGGCTTATCTTTTCGAGCACGCCCGCGGCAAAATCACCGGTCTGATCGTCGAATCCGGCATTGTTCTGAACAAACTGTCGGTAATAGTCGCGATCTGGGCCTGGCGCTGGACCGATTTTGTCTGCCACCGGACAGGCGACCTGAGCATCCTTATCCAAAGTGCTGGCATCGAATTCTGCCCCTGAAGCCTGAGCGCTCTTCACCTTGTCCATCACCGAATTTGCGAAATTCAAACACTGGGTCGCGACATCGGCTGTAATGTCTCCATTTGCCAGCATTCTCTTGATTTCCCCAATAGCATGCTCTACTTCTCGCTTCACCTGGTCCAGAGTAAAGAAACGCTGCTGCCCCTCCTGAATCGATCGACTCGTGTCATCCCACTCCATGCGCAGCTGATCCAGATTGCGCAAATGTTCTTCTGCAGTATCCGCATCATTCGCATCGAGACCTGTTTTTGCAGCTTGAAGTTCGATCTTCATGTCATCAATCATCTTCTCCAACGTTGGAAGTAAAGTTTGATCCACATGGGCATCTCGTTTGAGATTTTTGATATCATTTTCGTGGTAGCCAATCATTTGCTCGAGGTCCTTGTACCAGCGCTTCATATCACGGGCGCGCTGAACATTTTGTGTCCCTTGTTGAAGCTGATTTTGCAGATCCATATAGTCCTGCTGGGCTCCCTGCCACCAGCTCTGAGGGTCGCTCACGGCATCTTTCTTGGCCTGATCCAGGATCCCCTGCATCTTGCTCAAAATATCTTGCGTACCAGAGGGGAGTGAACCTGCTTTTTGAGCGCGCTCGACATCCTTTTTCATGCGCTCCAATTCCTTTTCTCGATTTCCGATTTCCCGGAGGACATCGCCAGCCTGCTGCTGCTGATTCACAAACCCCCTTGTTTCATTCATGCTGTCGTTCAAATCACGACTGGCATTGTAAAAATCATTTCTCGCATCATTGAAATCCTGCCAGCTGCCCGACTGGAGGGCGGCTTCAATCGCCTTGGTCTTCACGCTGCAAAGATCCTGGAAATTTTGCTGAAGACCGTCGTACGCTTTCTTGGTCTCGTCCGGAAGTGGGCCATTCTTCTGCGCTCGTTCGACATCTTTTTGAAACTGTTTGACCTGTACAGGAATATCCTTTTCACACTGGCGCTTGATGTTCTTTTCATAATCTTTCTTCCCTTCTTCGATCTGGCGCTGATCATTCGCCTTTTGACCGATCTCGTTGGCAGCCGTATACCACTCCTGGAAATCATCGCTGAGCTCCCCCTGAAGATCCTTGAGATCATCCGTGCTGTCCTGACTACAGGGCTTGACCAAAAGTTGGTCAGCCTTACTGAAGGCGTCTGTTATCTTCGAGACAAGCGCATTGAGAGCGCTCACATCGGCGTTTTTGTTGTTGCGAAGGATGTCCTTGAGCTGGCGATCAACATTGTTCTTTTTTTCCTTCTTGCGGTCCTCAAAACCTCGTCGCTGATTCCCGCACTCTCGCTGAGGGCGAATATTGTCCTGCATCTCATCCTGAATGCTACGACTCATATCGTCGCAATCCCGTTGAGCATTCCAAAAATCCTGAGTACCGATCATCCCCTGCTGCTTATTCAGGCAGGCTTCATACTGAGCAAAAAGCCCATTCACCTTGCTCACGTCGAGTGTCTTGGTGTCGCGAGTAATATCCGAGACCTCTCGCCGCAGATCCTTGAGATAACTCTGATTATTCCTGAGATTGTCCTGCTGGTTCTTCCGAGTCTGATCATCAACAGAAGTTGATGTTGCCGGAGTAGCTGTTGGAAGAGGAGTTGCGGCCGTCGGTGTCGGGGTTGCGGTAGAAGTCGCTGCTGGTTTAGTTGCTGATGTTGCCGTCGACGTTGGTGAGGTGGTAGAAGGAGAAGTGGTCGCTGGCGGTGACGTCGTCGTTGAAGTAGCAGACGTTTGAGCCAAACTTACCGGCACAAGATGTACCAGGAGTAGAACTGCCATTCCGAAAGAACCTAGACAGCGAAAAAAGGAAAGAACCATAGGGGAGAAAAAAAGAAATAATTATTGAATTTTCTTGAAGGCACGATAAAGAGCAACCCAGCCGAAAGTAGCACTCATGGATCCGACAAAGATAGCAAAAGCAAGAGCGAGAACTCCAAGAAAACCAAGAACAAAGTTCATGACGGTCCGAGTAAGGTCGACCAAAGACCCTGTTCCAACACTCCCAGCGCTGAGGATTGAACTGCCAAAATTTTGAAGTGATGGCAAACCAGGTCCTACCCCGCTCCCAGCAGCTAAGAAGGTATTGATGAAAACAAATGGAAGAACAAATACAATCATCGCGAAGAGCAAAACGAAAAAGATAGCTCCAAAAAAAGACCACGTCATAAAAAACACTGAACCAAGAGTTTTCCACCATCGCCCTGCCACCATCTCCATGGCGCTCTTTATCGCCGTAATCGGCCCTTCATTCTCCAAAATAATTCGAAATCGAAGAAAGGCAAGTGCATTGACAAAATACAAAAAAATAACAAATGAAATGAAAGCCAAAATCCCTGCGACAAGGAGGCTCCCAACGATGGCATAGACGAGATAAATCACCAGAGCATCGATTCCGACTGCGAGGAGGATGAGAAGGCCGGCTCCAAGAGAAGAACCGAAGGTTCGAAAAAATCGAAAGGATCCTCGTGAAAGAAGTGCGCCCAGTGAATGCTCTCCATTCTCATCATTGATGCTGCGAACAATGCCAAAGCCAAGTCCAGATACGAGAATGATATAGGCAACAAATTCAATGAATTGAACCAGAAGGCCTGGCATAGGATTGGAAATGCCGATGGGCTTCGCGACAAAAAACGCAAAGAGAAAATGAGCAACCATGAGCACAAACGTGAGAACAATAAACCACGCAAAGCTTTTCCATTGTTTTCTCAGCAGATTGAAAAAATCAATCCAAGCCGTTGCAATGAGAGAGGAGTTCATAGAGAAAAAAGGAATAACTACTGTTCATTGTAATCAAAAGCAGCCTCTCTCAAAAGAGGTGAGGCTTGCGCAAAAAACAGAATGTGATTTCATCACGCTCTCAACGCTCGCATCATCTCAATCCTTTTGCCCACCAGAGCTGGGCTTCCGATATCCTTGCGGTAAAAAATCCTACCCTTAATTTGTCGGATACCGGAGACAGCTTTCAAACGTGCAGCTTCGATGGTCTCCCCAATGCCAACAATCCCGATGGAGCGGGAGGAGGTTGTCACGATGCCTTCATTCGTAGGATTCGTAGATTCGGATGTGACTTTATTCGTAGCACTCGCATCGCCTATTTGATTCACTGATGAATAAAAAAGTTGTACATCTTTTGGCATTTCCCCGATCGAAATAATTTCCCCAACTTTTGACTCCTCCGGATATCCTTCCGGGACGGCGTACAAGCAAACCGTGGCCTTGGGCGCAAAACGTATCGGAAGCTTGTCCAAGGTGCCGGCAAGAATCGCCTGACAAATGTCGACGAAATCAGTTTCGAGGATTGGAAGCACGTTCATCGCCTCCGGATCACCGAAGCGAGCATTGAACTCGATGAGCTTCACACCACTCGCCACGGCCATGAATCCTCCATACAAAATGCCTTTGTATGCGGCTCCTGTTTCCTGCTTCACCGCTGTCAAAACCTTTCGACAGATTTCCTTCGCATCTTCCAAATCTTTCGGGGTCAAGAAAGGCATGGAGTGATTCACGTCCGAATACGAGCCCATACCCCCGGTGTTCGGCCCCTCGTCGCCGTCGAACGCTCGCTTGTGATCCTGGACGACCGGCATGAAGGAAAGGTGCTCTCCATCGGCGAAGGCCATCAGTGAAAATTCCACGCCTTCTAATTTCTCTTCGATCACCACGGAAGAATGCCTGCCCGCCGTGGCGGGACCGTCAGACAAACATTCCTTCACAAATGCCAATGCTTCCTCATGCGAGTGCAAATGATCGCCAGAGACCTTTACTCCTTTTCCAAATGCCAAGCCATCGGCCTTCACCACATAATGTTCTCCAAGCTCTTTCAAAAAATCTGTGACACCTTCTTCACTCTTGAATTTTTTGAACTTTGGATTCCCGGGAATCGCATACTTCTCAACTAGATTCCGAGTAAAAAATTTACTCGACTCCAGCTGAGCCTGGGCTTTTTTTGGTGCTACCGAGGGGATGCCAAGTGTTTCAAGAATATCCGCCGCTCCGTCCGCAATGGGATTATCGGGGCCCACGAAAGCAAAATCAGGCTTCTCCTGCGAAGCGAATTTTTTCAAAGCCTCGAAATCCGAAAGGCTGAAGGCCAGTTGATAGCCCGTGGAAAGCTTTCGAATACCGGGGTTCACCTTGTTCGCAAATGTAAAAATCTCCGGCCTCTTCGAAGACCGTACAAGTGCCTGTGCAATCGCATGTTCTCGTCCGCCGTTGCCAATAATCAAAATTTTCATATCTCTTGAGAAGGTGCCTGCATTCTACAAGCTACAAGCGACACGCTACAAGCTCTTGACCTATAGTATCATTTTTGATATCATTCTTCTGTAGTCGAATTTCGATGTCGAATCTCCAGAAGCTTATCGAGAAATTGAAGAGAAATCCAACAGATGCCCGATACGATATCGTAAGAAGAGTTCTGATTGGTTTCGGATTCGAACTCAAAAGTATTAAAGGGAGCCACTACAAATTTAAAAAAGAAAACTACCCTCCAGTACAAATTGTGGTTCACCAAAAGAAAGTAAAAAATTACTACATAAAGGACGCATTAAATATTATTTATTCCCATCATGAAAAAAAGTAAACACTCAATAGAATACGATTTCATGGTGCACAACATCTCCGAGGATGATATCCCTGCCTATAAAGCATATATTCCTGCTTTTAATGCATATTGCTACGGAGACACCTTGGCCGAGCTTGAGGAAGGGGTTGAATTCATGATCGAAACGGAAATTGAAGATTTTAAAAAGGCCGGAAAACCAATTCCTCCTCCAGATAAAGCAAAAGAATACAGTGGGAAATTTGTCTTGAGAATAGCTCCAGCCCTCCATGAACGCCTGACACTCGAAGCAAAAGCATTTGGCGAAAGCCTGAATAACTTTGTAGAAAAGAAGCTCATGAGGACAGCCTAAAAAAACCGGCTCACCTCAATCCCCTGACCGATCTTTAAGGTCACCGATTTGAATCGAGGATCTGTTTTTACACAATCCAAATAGTCCTGACAAAATTTCGCATGAGAAATGACATTGTCGGCCACGATGAAGGCGCCTTTTTTGAGATGGGGAATGAGCAGCTTCAGATGTGACAAATAATCTTCTTTTCGTTGGTCAAAAAAAACAAAATCAAATTTTTTCCTTCCCGCATGCCGAAGCCAGAGCTCGAAGGAAGAAGGAATCATCGTCACGGACTTTTCATAGCCCTTCCCGAAGAGCAGCTTCATGTGCTTCTCCCACTGTTTCACCTTGGGCAAGAAGTATTCAAGACTGCTGAGATTCCCACCAGTTTCTAGCAAACCAGCAACCAGCCAACCCGTCGAATACCCAATCCCCGCCCCCACCTCGAGACCTCGCTTCAGGCCGTGAAACCGGATCAGCCAATGGATGAACTGTCCGGAGAGTCGATGAAGCGGCCAAAGACCTTCGCCAAACTTACCACTTTTCAAAAGTTGATCACTTTTTTTGTACAGATCAAACAGCTTTTTAAGGAAAAGGGAATTCATCGACTTGTACTCTTCTTAGGATGTCTGTAATGTATCATGGCTCAAAAGCTATAAGCTATAAACTAACCTTCTCCCCCCAGAAGGGATTTCGCTCTCCTCGGCAACAATAGCTTCCACTCTTCTTGCCTCGTAGCCCTTCGCTTTGCATCCAGCTTCGCTGTCTGCTACGCTTCGGATCGCTCATCTCACATCTCACTATGGCTCATAAGAAAGCAGGCGGTTCTACCGAAAACGGTCGCGATTCACAAAGTAAGCGCCGAGGCATTAAGCTCTTCGGTGGAGAATCGGCTTGGCCCGGCAAGATCATTGTCCGACAAAAGGGTACCAAGTGGTTTCCCGGAAATGGCGTCTCTATGGCGAGGGATTTCACGATCTTTGCCACACGTGAAGGCAAGGTCGCCTACACTGAGAAGCGGCAAATGAAATTCAACGGACAGACGCATTACGACACGGTGGTGCATGTCATGCCGCAAGCGGCATAGGCGATCCAAATCTACCGTTCGGCCCTGAGCTCACGGTCGAAGGACGGATAACTCACATCCGAATCTGCGAATGATACGATTGAATTCGTTGGATGAGTAGACCTGCCTGCCGGCAGGCAGGTTCGCGTCGCCAAAGTGATCTTCATATCACCCTGTAACAAATCGAAGAAGTTATCGTATTCTGATCATGGAATATTTTTTAATTTTTCCCATGCTCAAAATCAATCTTCAAAAGTGGATGTTCGTGATTCTCGCGGTGAATCTCTTCATATCAAGCGTTGCGTTCACGAGTCTTTCCTCTCCCCAAACCGGAAGCTTTCTGGCCTATTCCCAGACTCTGGATCTCTCCTCTCACGCACAAGAAAATGCCATTGTCAGAGCCGTGGAAGCTGCCAATCCGGCGGTCGTAAGCATTATTATCAGTAAAAATTTACCCGTTCTTGAGCAGCAGTTCGTGAATCCTCCTGAAGGGCAGAATGATCCCAGCAATCCTTTCAAAAATTTCCTTTTTCAGATTCCGATTCTGAAAGAAATTGGAAGAAAGGATAAAGAGGTAGGGGGCGGTTCCGGATTCATTGCAGACTCGAACGGATATATTGTCACGAACAGTCATGTGGTCGAAGACCAGAGTGCCCAGTACACGGTTCTCTTCAACGACGGACGAAAGCTCTCGGCAACGGTGGTGGCAAAGGATTCCACTTCCGACGTGGCGGTCATCAAAGTCAATGAGACAAATCTTCCCACGCTCGCGCTCGGAGACTCGAGCACGGTCAAGCTGGGACAAACAGCCATCGTGATCGGCAATGCTCTCGGGCAATTCCGAAATACAGTGAGCGTGGGTATCATCTCCGGACTGGCACGAAGCATCACCGCCGGTGGTTCCAGTGCAGGTGCTGAACAGCTCAGCGGCCTGATCCAGACGGACGCTTCGATCAACCCCGGGAATTCCGGAGGACCTCTCCTGAACCTCGACGGTCAGGTCATCGGGATGAGCACCGCCATCGCCCAAGGCGCCCAGAGCATTGGGTTTGCGATCCCCATCAATGATGTGAAAAAAATCTACGATCAAATTCGCGCCAACGGCAAAGTCTCGAGAGCCTATCTCGGGGTACGATTCTCGGCCGTCAGCAACGGAGCTCTCCTGACTAAAGGCTCAACCACAAGCGATGTTGCCGTCCTTCCCGGAAGTCCGGCCCAAAAAGCAGGGCTCAAAGAGGGCGACATTATTAGCGAAGTACGAGGACAGCGCGTCACCAAGGACAAGCCTCTCCAGATACTCATTCAAAAATTTGCCGTTGGAGATACCGTCCCCCTCAAGGTGATTCGAGACAAAAAAAGGATTACGCTGTCGGTGAAACTTGAAGAGCGACCCTAGAATTTCATCAGGAAGCAAGGAGCCCATATCCATTTACCGTCAAGACGATTCCGATCGCAAGAGCGACGAGGGAACCGATGAGAAGACCACGACCAGTAAATCGTCCCACCCATGAAGCAAAGTGCTGCGGAAAGAGAATGCGAACAACTCCCTTCAGGACGAGGAGCCATCCGATGAGGGTCACGATGACTCGCCAGTCATTGACCCACAGACTATGAACGCTCACGATAAGTTCGCCGACGACGAGAGCCATAACTCCGGAAAGAATGATGAGAACGCGATTTTTTACCCCTTCTCTCATCCACGAAAGAGCCTGTTTTCGATTGATCAGGAGTGAAGAAGAAAGGATCAGGAGAAAGGGGCCCATGAGCCTGGCAAGGGAAAGAGAAATATCCATAATGAAAATAAAAGGTTGTCACGATGCTATCATGCACAAATCTTTTGATCGAGAATTATGACTGGACAAAATACAGGAACTGAGGAGTACTTTTTGCTAGCTCCTAGCCCCAGCTTGGAGCCATAATGGAAGAGTAATTTCGTTACATGACCAAAAGGGCAAGGATCAAAAAAATAAATCTCACCTATCAGGATCAAGAGCTTCAGCTCGAATACTTTCTCCGTCCCGGAAAAGGCAAAACCCTGCTCTACCTCCATGGCGCCTGAAAACTGCGTATTCTCAAGGAAGGTCGCTGAAAGTTCAGCTCAAGAATACGAAAAAATCTTCGAAACTATGAAAAAAGATCTCAAAAATTCCAAGAATTTCGGCTTTCGAACATGGGCTAAAAATCTCGAAAAACATTCTTCACCCAGAGCCTCGTATGATTACTGCCGAGATATTGTCAGGTATTCAGATGACAAAGATGTCATAAGAACCTATTATAAGTTTTGAAATGCTGACGCTCTATGTGTATGGATCCGAGAATCGTGAATTACCGTTGCTTCCGAAGCTGAGAGAAAAAGGTTTTAAGACTGCAGAAATTTCTGACAGTAATCATTTCCCCCAGTTCGACAATCCAGTTGAGTTTTATCATAAAATTTATGATTTTTTAAATCATGTCCAACGTTTCTATGGCCACCTTCGAAGACTTTCAAAAGTTGGATATCCGCGTCGGAAAAATTCTCGAGGTGGAGGAATTTCCAGAAGCGAATGCCTTCTCATCGTTCCGGACAAAGAAGTACCACTGGGCGGAAGACTGTACTAACAACTACGTGAGAG
>CAZWLI010000040.1:0-8217 GCA_964634525.1 uncultured Candidatus Peribacteria bacterium
AGGGTTGTTTATGGATATCATCAAGCCTCCATTACATTTCTCTATATCGAGCTCTACCAAAAGTCAAAAAAGGCTCGAGAAGATAGGAACCGGATAGAAACCTACTTGAAAATTTGGAATCCATAAAGCTGGATACCGAAACCTTGTAAATGCTCCGTACTCTTTATTTAAAGTCTCCCCCTGGCTGCCTTCTGGTAATCACCAAAGCACAAGAATTTTCAACTTTTCAAAAAAAAGTTTCCGCGGCGGAATTCTTTTTCTGGTAGTTCATTTTCGCGGCTTCGCAGAGCACACTCTCGTGTGCACGGAGCCGCCCCTTGCGCTGAAAATCAAGAGCCAGGGTTCTGCTCAAAGTAAGTTCTAACTTTTCTCAGCAAGCCCCACCATCACTCCTTTCTCACCCTCTTTTTCCCCTCCGGGCAAATTGAAAGAAGCGGACACTCTTGGCACTTTGGCTTCCTTGCCATGCAGAGGGTGCGGCCGTGAAGGATCATCTGCTTGGTCAGCTGCCCCCATCGCTCCCGGGGGAAAAGCTTTTGAAGATCGCGCGAAACTTTGTTCGGATGATGCTCCTTGGAAAGCCCAAGTCTTCGAGCCACCCGAAAGACGTGCGTATCAACAGGGAAAGCAGGAATTCCAAAAGCCTGAGAAAGAAGCACTCCAGCCGTCTTCTCCCCGACCCCGGGAAGCTCTATCAGCACGTCGAACTTTTTCGGAATCTGTCCTTTATATTTTTCCAAAATTATTTTAGTCATTCCGATAATGTGCCTGGCCTTCGCATTGAAATACGTGCAGCTTCGGATGGAGGGGATGAGCCCACGAGTGCCAAGCGCCAAAATTTCTTTCGGGCCCGGGCATTGCTGAAATAATTTTTTTGTCACGATATTCACCCGTTTGTCGGTGCACTGCGCCGAAAGAATCACCGCCACGAGCAGCTGGTAAGGCGTCCTGAAATTCAAAAATGGCTTCGGACTGGGATAGAGACGATTAAGTTCCTCAGAAATTATAGAACACCCAATTTGTGAGCGCATGATAGTAGGCCAGGTAGTAGCGCGAGATGAAGTCGAGATAGAGCGGAGCCAGATAATAGTAGGCTTGGAAAAAATAATTGAGCAGGCTGTCTGCGCCTATCGCGAGGTATTTGAGGAAATTCGGCAGGAAAAAATACGACGTGACCATGTCCTCGTAGTAGCCGTGACCGGCGTGGTGATTGACCCACAGCATCTCGGCATCCGAACGATTCACGAAGGAGCGAAGAATCGGACCAATAATCCCCTCCCCTCGCGAGCCATGCTGTACAAGGAGGATGGCGAGTACAGCGGTCAAAGAAAACGCCACAAGAGTCCGGCGTAGATCGCTTCCCGAAATCGATTTCAGAGCGACGGAATAGGCATTCTTCTCTTCCAGATATTCGTCCACGAAGGCCACGGTTTTGTCCTGAATTTTCTCGACGACCACATCGATCTTTCCTTCTTTCAATTGCCAAAGTCGATCTTTCAAAAAATGAAGAAATTTTAGCAGCATGTAATAGACGCCACCTTCGGCTTTGTATTTCTCGGCATAATGGATCTTGATATGCGCCATGGCCTCAGCGTAATTGCCATACAAACGCTGATAGAAACGAAGAAAGGAGGTTTTGGCCTCACGATGAACTTCTCGCCAGGTCTTGCGTTCAAGAGAAAAGAGCGCTTTCACATACACGCCAAGCTGAAAAATGAAGGGCACCGTGATGCTCGCCACCAGGAAGGTCACCGTGGCCAGGAGGAGATAGTACGGCACAAAAGCGCCTGAAAAATTCCAATGCCAAAAAAGCAGCATGTAATAGATGACGGCGATAAGGATCGTCTGGATGAGAAAATCATAGATCCAGATGAGCGGCCAGATGGGCAGGATGAAGCAAAGAATGATGACCCCCCACAGGAAACGAAGCAGTTTTCGGATGGAATCAAAAACCTTCTCTTTCCAATCACCCGTCATCCCCTCGCTGTCTCGGTCGATGACCATGGACTTGAGGATATTGATGTCAAATTGGATGTGCGCCAGGATGTAGCCGAGCACCTTCACGTACAAAATGCGCTCGATATTCACAATGAGGATCGCGAGCGCGAGTGGGAAATCGATGAGGAGCAGCGGATACTGAAGAAATCTCGCTTTCTGCATCAGCACGTCCTGAAGCGCCTTGGTCAGGTAGGCAATGATGAAGAGGTTCTCGACGTGACTGATCTTGCTGTCGTCGTTATATCCCTCCTGCGAGGCAAGGTTTTCATCCACCGAAGCGGTGATTTCTGCGATGTCCTGGGCCATGGAGCAGGGTTTAGAATTTAGGTTTTAGCTAGAACCTGTCTTACTTCTCTTCCTTTCCATTGAAATAAATCGCAACCTTGGCCTGGGATTGGAGCTTCATGGTCTGACCTTCCACCTCCACCGTAAGCTCGACAAAGCCTTTTTCAAGAGCCTCATCTTTGAGCAGCTGGCGAAGATCCTGCTTGCTCAGCGCGATCTTTTCTTCGCAGTCCAGAGCCTTTTCTCGAAGTTCGTTGTAGGTCTTGTCTTTTTGAAACTGTGCTTCGATGCGGGTCTTCTCATCATTGACCTGCTCGGTAAAAGCCTTACGAGCCTTCTTCAATTCCTCAAGTTTTTCCGAAGTGATCTTGTAGGCCTTGAGCGTATCCTTCACGTCTTTCAGGTTTTCCTTGGACCGAAAAAGCCGCTCCACCATGGCCTGAGCTTTGACCTCAAGACCCGAAGAAAGCTCCTTTTTGCTTTTGGAAATCGGGTCAACTTTGCTGTCCTGGTTTGGTTTTTGAACAGTGGCTTGGGGCATAGGGAAGGAAGTTAGGAAGTTAGGAGCTTAGGGCCTTAGGAAATAGGGCAAAAGTCGACTCACAGTATAATCATGTCTTCAGAGATTTCTCCACCTCTTCGATCCACGTGATGGATTTTTTGACCTTCTTTTTCTCCTGAAATTTTTTGTCTTTTGAAGTGCCGATTCTGATGACCTGATCCGGATTCTTCGTGAAGCAACCGCCCTGCGGGTCGAGAGCGCTCACCACAATAATCTCCCCTTCTCCTGCCAAGGAGAGGGGGCCGGGGGGAGAGGTCCCTTTCTTCAGCCGGTAGACGAGCTCGTTGAGGGCTTTTTCAAATCCAATGTCTGGAAATATTTTACGATCCACCACTTCGAAAGTGTAGTCCGCCTTCGTGAAGGCATTTTCCATTTCTTCTTTGTTCTTCGGACTGCGAAAGCCTCCACCGATGGCCTTGTTGAGCCCGAGCTGCCAGCCGGGTTCTTTCACCACGGGTGCGATGAGTTCTTGTTGGAGCGGGTCTTTTTTGTCGAAGTGATAGCAGTCGATGGCGCTTTCCTTGCGATTGAAGCTATTGCCCTGATTGTCGATACGAGAATAGATGAGGATATTTTCCTCCGGAATCACGTACACCAGCTCATTCACGGCATCCTTCACGCCATATTTCTCGAAGTCCTTTCTGTCCAAAACTTTGAACTTCTTGCCCGCACTCGCGATCAGCTCTTCAAATTCAGCTTTGTTGCGATCATAACGCCAACGCACGCCGGAACCTCCGAGGCCCCCCGACTTGGCCTCGAGGGCTTTCTTCACTTCTGGCGAAGCAATGGACTGGCTCCATTCTTGGATTTTTTTCTCCACCTTATCTCGTGCCGTGCCAAAACGCTCACGAGAGGAAGTGATGACCTTTTTTCGAATTACGGAATTAAGATCCACGTCCACGGGCGGATTCATGATGGCGGAAAAAACCTTGGTCGGCATGTTGTCGACGAGCAGACGAATGTAGGTCGTGTATTTGGGCAGGGAGATAATGTCGGCCGGGGTCACGACTTCGGCAAATTGCTTGCTGAAATAGTCGGCGTCATCGAAGCCGACCTGAAAGGTAATGAGCGTACCCACGTTGCCAAACACGGCGAACATCACCTCTTCCTCCACCTGCTGGACGTATTGGTTGGCCATCACCAAATTCAGTTTATATTTTCTCGCCTCCGAAAGGATCGTGGCAAAAGAATCCGTGGCGAAGTTTTGAAACTCATCAACGTAGAGATAAAAATCCGTGCGCTTTTTTTCATCCATATCCGCGCGGCTCATGGCATCCAGCTGAAACTTGGTGATCAGCATGGAGCCCAGCAGCGAGGAGTTGTCTTCGCCGATTTTGCCTTTCGAAAGGTTCACCACAAAAATCTTCTTCGTGTCCATGGCATGGCGGATGTCGATGGAACTTTTTGGCTGACCAAGAATATTGCGAATAATCGGGGACGAGAGAAATTGCCCCACCTTATTTTGAATCGGAGAGATGGCTTCCGTACGCAGCTTGTCGCTCATCTTCGCAAACTCCTCCACCCAGAAGGCCTTCACCACGGGATCGGAAACTTTTTTCAGCACATCTTCGCGGTACAAGCCGTCCACGAGCAGACGAGGGATGCCCAGCAAGGTCGCGCCCTCATATTCCGTCAGCGCCATGATGCAGTTGCGAAGGATATACTCCAGGCGAGGCCCCCAGCTTTCCGCATACATTTTCTTGAAAACCCCGACCAAGCCGGATGCCACGAGCGGACGATATTCAGGGCTTTTGACCTCGAGCATATTGAAGGACACCGGGTAGTGGCTGTCGGACGGATCGAAGATAATCGCATCATTGATGCGCGATGCGGGGATCATGGCCGTGACCTTGTCCGCCAGCTCGCCATGCGGATCCACCACCGCAACTCCACGGCCCTTCTCGATATCGTCAAAAATCATATTCTCGAGCACGGTGGATTTTCCCATGCCCGTCTTTCCGATGATGTACATGTGGCGACGCCGATCATCGGCCTTGATACCGAAGATTTTGTGATGCCCACGATAGTTGGTTTTCCCCAGCAGTGTGAGATCCGGGAATTCTTTGGGCGTGGGAAGATCCGGCGGCGGCTCGAGGCGCTTGGCTCGGACCCAGGCGATATTGGGCGTCTCCAGGACCCGCATGGGCAAGTGAAAAAGAGACGCAAGCTCATCCACCGCCAGGACCATGCCCGGACGGATGACTCGATCCTTGATGTCGCTGACAAGCTTTTGGCCGCGGTGTGTTGAGCTATCGAGGATGTGCTCCGCCTCCAGGCCGTTGACCTCTGGCCATTGAAATTGATTGAAGCTGGAGACCATCTCCTCCACCTTGAGACGAGCCTCGGGAAGATTCCCCGAGCGACTCAGATACGCGACGCGAACGGCGGTTTGGAAACACAGCTTGGAAACTTTTCTCTTGGGAATTTCCCAGAAGGTGAAACCCACTTCTTGTTTTTCCACCGGGGTTGCGGCGCGCTCGAGAGGCTCTAGCAGTCCGACCATTTTCCAGGTCATTTTCATCACCGTCGTAATCGGAGCCTTGATCAGCCAGTGATGCCAAAAGTACGGCGAGGAATACCAGGTTACAAACCATTTCATGAACCATTTGATCTTGTGAAAATAGCCCTTGATAAGGATGTCAAATCCTTCCCCGGCATACTTTTGCCAGAGCGGACGCTCCGGGCGGATCACCATCTGAAACCAAGCCTGGTCTTCTTCATGGAGCAGCTTGCTCATCGCCGAGGTGATCGAGGAAAGCGTATCGACCTGGGTTTTGTCTTCCTTGTCCACGAAAAAATCATAGGTTTTGAAAGGCCAGATCATCGGCTCCATGAGGGTCAGCTCAGCAGCGCATATTCTGCCCGCATCGATGGCTTTAAAAGAAAGCCCAAGGGAAGGATCCTTTTTTAGGAGCTCGAGATCTTTTTTCTTCGAAGGTTTTTCCAGCGCAAATGCCGTGGTTGAGACCTCAATCGATTCGCGGATAAAATCCGGCACGACCTCGATCTCCACCTCCGGATATTGGGCGTACATCTGGCCTTCGATCAGCTTCTGATAATGCTTCGGAACATAGGCATAAAAATAAATTTGCCCGGCCAGATGGGCAATCTCAAAGCTCATGCGAGGATTGGCCTTGCCATGCACCACTCGATTCCAAAAAGAAATCGGCTTGTAGGTGCCGTGCAGGGTATTGAAAATCTGCTCCATCACCATGGGGCCCTTCGTATTGACCGTATCTTCATCTTCCTTGGGCACCCGCATGCGAAGGTAGACCATGGGGTTTTTTGCATAAAAATACCGTTCCTCAACGCGGATCACCCAGGCAAACAGGGCAAAAAAAGCCTGATACAGCAGAACGATTGCCAGAATGCCGAGAAGAATCGCAAAAATCATAGAAATCAGGCCGTAATCTCATTCTTTATATCATTTTTTTGCTCTCCAGGGAAACCAGGAAAATCGATCCGTCAGGAGTTCTGACCAGGTACGAGTGCGTTCGTGGAAGAATCGACTGGCGATCAGGAGGGCCGAGCCCAGCATGAGAAAAAAGTTCAGCACGGTGAGGGCGACCGCTCGAGCCTTGAGCTCCTGGATCGACGCCAGAAAAGAAGAAGTGAAAAAATCATCACCCGGCTTTGAAAAAGTCTGCAGCACACTCAAGCGATCCCCATACTTTTCCCCAACCAGGTTCAAGAAGCTTTCCTGAGCTTTCAGGTCCCTGAGCTGCACGCGAAAAAGAGGTGGCACCGGAATATCATCTCCCGTTTTCTGGAGAAATCCGCTGTAGCCGGGAAGGAGCGTTTGATCGACAAAATCCCGCGACTGATCCTGGGACCAAAAATCAATGGCTTTGACCATGGGAAGTGCCTTCAGCTCGTCTTGGAGCGAGAGCCTCTCCTGATCCGGCACACGAGAATCCACCTCCAGCAAAATTTCAAATTGGTGATTGAGAAATGAAAACTGTGAAGAAAGGCTCTGAACCTGCGAAAGGCTCATGAAGAAACCCATGATACCGAGAAGAAGGACCACTGCCGCAAGGACACTCCATTGAGCGTGCGTTTTCACGATTTCGCGCCAGGAACCAAGCTCTTCGAGAAAAGTTGCCATAAGAAAATATTTACAGAGCCATCATAACAAAAATAAATGCTGGGAGATATTTTTCTTTTGAGACCATCCGCACGTGAGCGAGCGGGAAGGTTAAATCTCCCCGCATACCACCTTTCCTCCAATGAAAACATTCTCTACAACTACTTCCCCCATCCGGTGCGGAATTTGTCGATAGTCTTCGACATCGAGGATCGCGATATCAGCCTGCTTGCCAACTTCAAGACTACCGATCTCACCTTGAAGCCCCAATGCCGCGGCAGCATTGATGGTCACCCCCGTTAGAGCTTCTTCAATGGTGAGCCCCATGGTAAGACAAGCCAAACTCAGGGCAAGAAAAATATTTTTACTCGGAGCAGACCCGGGATTGAAGTTTGTGGCAAGTGCAACCGGAATCTTGGCGTCAATAAAATCCCTTCCGGAAGCCACTTTTTGCTGCTTCAAGAACAGCGCGCTGATGGGCAGGAGTACCGCAACGGAAGAAGTGCCGGAAAGTCTTTTCAAATCCCCTTCTTCGAGCTGGTCGGCATGATCGAAGCTGGTCGCGCCAAGCTCATGGGCGAGCAGCGATCCCCCGCCTCGCGTGATCTGATCGCTGTGAATTTTGAGAGCGAATCCCATCTTTTTCGCTGCTTCGAGATAACGTTTCGTCTGCTCCAGAGTGAAAGTCTTGTCTTCGCAAAAGATGTCCACAAATTCCGCCTGCTTTTTAATTTTTGGAAGAACCTTTTTGATCAGAAAATTCAGATACTCCTCGCCTCGGCCATCGTATTCTGGAGGAATCGCATGAGCTCCCAAGAAAGTACGAACAATGCGAGTTGCTTGTCTTTTCTGAAGAGCCGCCATAACCTTCAGCATCTTCATTTCGCTCTGTAAATCCAGACCATAGCCGGATTTGATTTCCACCGTGGTTACCCCCCTGCTTCGCATTTCTCCAAGGTGCTGGAGGGCCGCCTTCGTGAGCTCCTGCTCACTCGCCTGTCTGGTAGCACGAACCGTGTTGAGAATTCCACCGCCCTGCGCCAGAATATCGAGATACGATTTCCCCGCCAGCCGCATCGCAAATTCCTGCGACCGATCTCCTGCAAAAATAAGATGTGTGTGACAGTCGATCAGCCCCGGCATCACGACCTTCCCTTTGGCATCAAAAACCTTCGTGGTTTTTTCAATTTTTTTCCGATCAAGGTCCTGCATTCTTCCCACCGCGGCGATTCGCCCCCCTTCAATCGCCACAAAACCATCTTCAATCAATCCGATATCCGATTGCCGC
>CAZWLI010000041.1:0-1517 GCA_964634525.1 uncultured Candidatus Peribacteria bacterium
CCATTCCCCGGTTCAATGCATTCAGCTGACTCTGTAAAGTCTTAATCTGAGCGGAAAAGGTCTTCGCCAGTCCATGATTTTTTTTAAGGTAGTATTTTGTGTCGGCAATATATCCCAACAGATCTTGCTTTTGATACGTAAGCTGCTGGATCAGGATATTTTTCTCATTAAGACTTTTCTTAATCGACCGGATTTCGGTGTCATTTACTTTTAGGGCCTCTTTTTCTTTTTTGAGTTTTTGAAGCTCTTTACTGCGAGAAGCCAACATGGCCCGGGTTTTACTTTGAACGCTTTTAATCATTTTCATTTCGGACGCGAGCCTCTTTTTGTCAGCTTCGGCGGATTTAATATCCTCCATTTGATGGGCAAGCTGGGCTTGAAGATTTGAAATGGAATCCTTTTCGTCCTTCCCCGAAATCTTACTTTCATTCTTTGCCGTCTGAACCATTTCCATCGCGGATGCAACCTTTTGAGAAAGCGTCGTTATTTCGTCATCTTTGTCCTGAAGCTGTTTGGAAAGCTGATTTAGTTTCTGTTCATAAGCGGCCTGCTCGTGCTGAAGCTGTTTGGAATGCTGATTTAGTTTCTGTTCATAGGTGGTTTGCTCACGCTCGAGCCCCTTAATCTTTTCTTCTTTTTCTCTCACAAGCCGTTTTGACTGAGCGAGCTCTTCCTCCAGGCTCATGGTCTCTTCAGCATGAATGGGAAAAGGGCGATTCGCCACTGCCAATAACAGGGAGATGGAAAATAGAAATCGAAATGCCCAAGGCTGCCTTCTATTCATATCATCCTCAACTCGGGTTTTGATCTACTTTGCGGCGAAGCGTCATGATCCTCTTTTCGATTTCGCTCTCAAGTTGTTCTAACTTGTTTGATTGTACCAGGTCCTTTTTATCCTCGATGAATTTCAGCGGATCAAAGGACTTGCCCGCAGCGGTCATAGAATAAGGATGGGTCTCGTCCCCCTCCACAATATAAGGTGTCAAAAAAATAACCAGTTCTGTTTTGATCACAGAATCCGTCGTGTGGCGAAATAATGAACCGAGGACAGGGATGTCCCCGATCATGGGGATCTTGCGTACCGATTTTGAAACCTCATCCTTCATGAGCCCGCCGATCAAAACGGTCCGGCCGCTTTTAACCGTCACTTGAGTGGAGGCCTGCGTCGTATCCACAATCGGGACATCATTTCCATTCGATGTCGTGATAGTTCTTCCTACAGCGCTTATTTCAGGAGCGATCTTCATTGAAACAAACCCATCCTGATTGATCTCAGGTGTGACCTTCAGCTGCACACCCACATCCACGAAGGTGATCGCCTCAGACGTGGTTACGTTGTTGTCCGCCTGGGAAACAGTCGATGTGACATAGGCCTCCCGGGCTCCGACTAAAATGGTGGCTTCTTTTCCATTTTCGACAGTAATTTGCGGCGAAGCTAAAGTCTTTGTATCGCCAAACTGATGCAGCATATCAATGGTGGCCGTCAAATCCTCTTTGCCGAGCCCCCCAAAAACGGC
>CAZWLI010000042.1:0-2000 GCA_964634525.1 uncultured Candidatus Peribacteria bacterium
ACACAAGGAAGGAAGGAGAGAATCTCCACTACACCAAGGCCATGAAGGAAGCCATCGCAGAGACCGACCGCCGTCGCGTAATTCAAGTCATCTATAATCAGCAGCACAACATCACCCCCCAGAGCATCGTGAAGGCCGTGAAGAGTATTGTCGATCACGAAAAAGCCGCTATTGAAGAATCCCGTCGAGAGAAAGCCGCCTACTTCAAGAAAGTTCCGAAAGGAGAAATCCCTCGCATCATTCATTCGCTGACCGCTCAGATGGAGCTTGAATCCGAGAATTTGAACTTTGAAAAGGCGGCAGAGCTGCGGGATGAAATAGAAGAATTGCAAAAAAAATTGACCTAGTTGTTCATTTGCTGTAGTATTGAGCTGCATTATAACATCATTTCATCAGCAAATATGCAAACTTTAAGAAAGACCATTGCCTTTCCCATTATCACTATTAGGAAGGCTGAAGAAAAAGGGAGAAATATCGGCATGGATTTTACCGATTACATCAGATATCTTTTGGCAAAAGATATTGAGGAATTTGAAAGGATTCCTTCAAAGCCGGTCTATTACATGAGCGACGCAACAGAAAAGGCGGTCATCGAAGGAGAAAATGAATATGCTGAAGGCAAAACAATGAGCTTTAAGGACGGCACAAGTTTCTTCAAGTATTTGCGAAGTAAACGAAAAAAATAAATGCCTGAACTTGAATTTTCTAAATCGGCCGCTCACAAAATTGATAAGAGAACTCAAAAAAATGTTGTTTTGGAAGAAAAAACTGAAAAAGCTCTTAATCAACTCAAGGTTAATCCTCGACATCCTGGACTTGAAACACATAAGGTTGTTTCGAAACTCACGGGGAAAGAAGCTCTTGGATCATGGGTTACAGGAGAATATCGTTTGATTTGGAATTACAAAGAAAATAATCGTATTGTGATTTTGGATTTTGGGACTCACCATGAAGTCTATCTCTAATTTTTTCTCTCCCCTAACCCCTTCCCCCATGCTCAAAGACCAACTCCAAAAAGACATGATCACGGCCATGAAGGCCCAAGATCGACTGAAGACGGATTCTCTGAAGATGATCAAAGCGGAGATCATGAAATACGAAACCTCCGGCGCGGATATGAAAGCCACCGATGAAGTCGTCATCGGAATCCTCCAAAAAGCCGTCAAGCAGCGGCACGAAGCAGCTGAAGGATTCAAGATGGGCGGCAACCAAGCCATGGCCGAAAAAGAACTTCAAGAAGCCGCGCTGTACCAGACCTATCTCCCCGCTCAGATGAGTGAGGAAGATATGAAAAAAGTCGTGAAAGAAACGATCACAGAAACCGGAGCAAAAGGTCCCGGCGACATCGGCAAGGTCATGGCAGCGATTATGCCGAAGGTCAAGGGCCGCGCTGACGGGAAGCTGGTCAATGCTGCTGTTCGAACGATGCTGCAATAAGCATCAAAGGGCACGAGCAAAACTCCTGTCGTCTTGAGCATTTTTCTGGTATCATATTAGGATATCTTTTTGCTATGGATTACGAACCCACGAAGCACTATCAGCACGAGCTCTATGATCGTGCAGCCGTCATGGACTGCTGGGAATCAGAAAGGATGAGCCTTCCTGAGTTCGCCAGCGCTCCTGGTGAGGGGTGAAAAGGCAGATGAATAAGCCATGGCATATTGAGAAATGGGTGCTGCATGGGTAAGCTTTGGGTATGTTCATGAGGAAGAACAAAAACCGGAGCGGTACGGTGAGTGTTCAGGTGGTGTCAAAGAAAGACGGACAAAAACGGTAAAGCGACTCGTTTGGGCACGTGCGCGACTGATAACTTTGCTCAGAACCAAGAAGGTCTGGACCTTCTGATGGCTTTTGTGACAGAGGCTGGCTTCAAAAATGTCCACCTGAAGAGCGATGTTTTATCCCCTGACATGGGGGTCTACCAAGTAGCTCTTGTGGGAGAGAAGTAGATCTCTCCACAGCGAAGACCCACCGCGAGATGTTTGGGATGATGTGGAAGA
>CAZWLI010000043.1:0-17011 GCA_964634525.1 uncultured Candidatus Peribacteria bacterium
GACGACCGCCCTATGTCCCGACGCCTCAGCGCATTGTCAGGCTGATGGTCGAGGCCGCCGAGCTGAGAGCGGATGATCATGTTTATGATCTGGGCTGTGGTGATGGCAGGCTTCTCCTGACATCCCTCACGCAGGCGAATGTCATGGCAACCGGCATCGAATCTAATCCATTTTTGGTACTTCTGGGAAGATTTCGGATCTGGCTTCAGGACAAAAAAGGAAAAGTTCTCTGGAAGAATATCTTTGATCACGACTACTCCGATGCGGATATTGTTTTTTGTTACCTCTTCCCAGCCGTTATGAAGAAGCTCCAGGGAAAGTTTGAAAAAGAACTGAAGAAAGGCGCCAGGGTTATTTCTCACTGTTTTCCGTTGCCAGCATGGAAGGAAAGCAAGAGAATTCAAACGAAACAAGGAAAGCCTCAGAGTTTTCTCATTTACGTTTATCAGCGATGAGCGACAAAAAGAAAGCCATTGTTTTTACTCGCTTCCCCTATGAATCTGCTTGGGGTGGAGAAGAGTCTCATACGATCACGCTGGCGAAGTATTTTCACTCGCGAGGTTTTGAGCCTGTTTTTTTTGGGAGCTGTCCAATGCTACTTCAAAAGTTTTCTGAGCTTGGCTTTTCCGTTCGCAAGGTCTGGGGTGCGAAGATGATTGTCACCCTCTATGAACTTCTGAAATCTTTTTTCCTTTTTCCGTTTATTCGTTGGAATATGAGAAGACAGTTCAGAAGACTGCTTTCGGAATTCGATGTGCAAGCTCTTGTTTGCCTTTCGTTCAATGAAAAATTATTTCTGACACCCTTGGCCTTGGAGGTGGGCATCCCGGTAACCTGGCTCGAGCACGAGGAGATCCGAGGCTGGCTTTTGAAAAGCCCCTGGAAATACCTCTACAGCAAATATTCGAAGCACGTCAAGATTGTTCCTATCAGCCGGCATAATCACGATCAGTTAAAGATCCTGGGAGTAGAAAAAAAAAGCATTACAGAAATTATCAATGGGGTTGACGTTCGAGCTCTTACGAAATTAAAACGAAAAACTCAAAAAAATCTCATTGTCACGGCAAACAGAAATATTCCCAAGAAAGGAATTCAGGATTTCTTGAAAGCTCTCGAATTGATGCATCGTAATGATCTCATCGTTCGAGTTATTTCCGATTTTCTCAAAAAAGAGAATTGGTATGACGTGCTCTCAAAGGCCGACGTGTATGTTTTGGCATCGCGAAACCAGAGCGAAACCTTCAGCCTTTCGACGGCCGAAGCTATGGCCGCCGGCTGCAAGGTGGTTGTTACGAAGTGCTGCGGCATTGCTGATTTTCTTGAAGACAAGAAAAATGCTTTTCTCGTTGAGCCGAACAATCCGAAGGATTTAGCACGTGGAATAGAAGAAGCATTGTTGAGCTCAGATGAACTTCGAGAGAGCGCCAGAGCATTAGCAAAGGAAAAATTTGATCAAGAAAAAATGTTTCAGGCGTATGAGTCTGTTATTCTTCGCTCATGAAAAAGAAGATTTTTGCCATCGATCAGGGCGAGCACCTCGGGGGGGCTGAGAGATTTTTTGCTCAGCTGCTCACTCGGCTCAGCAACCACGATGAAGTTCATCTCATCACGGATCATCATCGGGCTTATCACAAACTTTATGAAGGAAGCACCGTGAGGATCCACGAAGCTTCATTGCCCGCCTTGAAACCCTTGGGTCTCAAAACCTTTCGAGCTTTCAGGAATTCTCAAAAAAAACTTTATATCCTCCTTCAGAGCATCAACCCGGATCTCATTATTTCCAACACCGTTCGTACTCATCTGCTGATATCCTCACCTGCTAAGCGCCTTCGAAAAAAGCTCGTCTGGATGGCGCATGACAGGACTTTCCCCCCTTTGCTTCTTCGCTACTTTGGTCGTTATCCGAATCTTATCATCGCCTGCTCGAAGTATATTCAAAGCTTTTGCCAGAGATACTCACGTGCCCCTTGCGAAGTCCTCTATCCCTTCGGGATCGACCGATTGCCAGACCTTGTGACCAAGAAAAAGATTATTGGCATGATTGGAAATTTTATTCCCTGGAAGAGTCACGACCTCTTCCTCGAAATGGCTTCTGTTCTTCATGGGCAATATTCCGATTATCGATTTGTCATTATCGGATCTCTGTATTACGGCAATCCCGAGTCGCAGCGCTTTTTTGAAGAGTGCCTTCAGCTCATCGAGAAATTTCAGCTTTCATCCGTTGTTGAGATCAAGAGAAATGTTGTGGATCTGATGAAGGAAATCGGTTCTTGGGAAATTCTCGTTCACGGTTCCAAGGAGCCCGAGCCGCTCGGCCGAGTCATCCTCGAAGGTATGGCAGCCGGATGTGCCGTGATTGCCAGCAATCTTGGCGGGCCAAAAGAAATCGTGGAGCATGGAAAGACCGGATTTCTCGTGAAACCAGAGGCAAATGAAATTATTCAGTCAGTTATTCAATGTCTGGAAAATTCCGAGCAAACCAAACAAATGATTCAAAATGCTCAAGGTTTTATTGAAAAGAATTTTTTGTGGAAAAAAATAATGGGGGATTGTATAATCCCTTGGCTTCAAAAGATCATGGGTGATTAGCTCAGGTGGTTAGAGCGCGACACTGATAATGTCGAGGTCCGAGGTTCAAGTCCTCGATCACCCACCATTTATTCCAAATCATAGCTCACCCCAAATTTTGGCAGAATCACTTCTGCTTTGGTGATGCCGTGGAGACGGCTGGCGAAGGCTTGCCGAGATGTTTCTTCTCCGTGCACGAGGAATATTTTCTGCAGTCCTTTCATGCGTTTCACATAGTCATCCAGATCGCCTTGATCGGCGTGAGCGCTGAAGGCTTTGAAGGGGACGATGTCTGCGTTGACGCGATAATCTTCGCCAAATATTGAGATGACCTTTCTTCCCTCGAGAAGTTTTCTCCCCAAGGTTTGAGCCGCCTGATAGCCCACAATCAGGAAGGAATTCCTCGGATCTTCAATATTGTTCTTCAAGTGATGGCGAATACGTCCGCTTTCCATCATGCCGGAGCCGGCGATAATGATGCAGGGCATTTGGATCTGATTGAGTCGCTTGCTGTCATCCACGCTGTCCGTGAAGCGGAGATTGTCGAAGGAGAAGAGATCGTGATTCTTTTTGAATTCAGCGCGCGTGTTTTCGTCGTAGTATTCCGGATGTTCTTTGAAGATTTTCGTGATCTTGCTGGCGAGCGGACTATCGACGTAGACGGCCAGATTTGGGATTTTTTTCTGACGCATGAGCTTTTCGAGGTCTATGATCATTTCTTGCGTTCGCTCCAGGGCAAAAGCGGGAATGAAAATTTTCCCGCCTCGCTTCACCGTCTTGTTGATGACGGCGGAAAGATCATCGTCGACTTCTTCCACGCGTTCGTGAGAGCGATCGCCATAGGTGCTCTCGATGATCAGAATATCGGCCTCAGCGATGAGCGTGGGATCTTTCAGGATCGGCATGTTGGCGCGCCCGAGATCACCGGTGAAGACGATTTTCTTCCGACCCTGCTTTGTTTTCACATTCAGTACCGTGATGGCGGATCCAAAAACATGGCCCGCATCAAAAAATTCCGCGGTTACATCCTTGCTGACCTCAAAGTTTTTTTCATAATTCTGAGCCACCATAGCCGCGAGAGCAGGGGGAATATCTTTTCCAATGTAAAGGGGGATAATGTCGTGAAAGGGATTGGGAATATGGTGCTGAAAGATGAATCGCTCATCTTCTTCTTGAATCTTGGCGCAATCCAGCAGCATCGGGCTGGCAAGCTCCACCGTGCCATCGGTCGCATAGACAGGGCCTTTGAATCCATCTTTCACCAATTTTGGTACAAGGCCAATATGATCGATATGCGCATGAGAAAGAATCACGGCGTTGATTGAGCTTGGTTCAAAGCCGAAGTGACAGTTTTTGTGGGTAGCTTCCTCACGTTTGCCCTGAAACATCCCACAATCGAGAAGAATCCGAGAACCACTTTCGGTTTCGAGCAGATGCTTTGAGCCGGTGACTTCTCCGGCAGCTCCGAAGGAGCTGAGCGTAAAGGCCATGGAGTTGAGTTAAAAATGCCTCACATTTCTTGCAAGTATACCATACTCCTGCTTCAATTGGAATAAACTAATCCTTATTTTTTTCCATGATTACCGATGATGTATTTGCCGACGATCTTGCCACAAGTCCTTTGGCTCCAGCCTCCGACGCTTCTTTTGCAGATCGGAAATTCAGCGATGAGCTCTTGGCAAAGAAGATCAAAGGGCGTCAACGAACATTTTTTGTCGATCTGAAGCAGAGCGCCAATGGGAAGTTCGTAAAAATTTCAGAACTTTCGCGTGGCGGACAGCGCTCCACGATCATGTTTGACGCGGAGGATCTGGATCAATTCCTGGAGACATTTCAGGAGATCAAAGGGATGTTGTAGCCTCGCTACTTCCTTCAATAGGGGCTTCGCTCTCCTCAATGAAAATTTTTAAAAATTTTCATCTCGGAGTCCTTCGCTTCGTATCCCGCCTTCGGCGGGCTAACTCCGCTCCAGACAGCTTGCCTCGCTACTTCCGCTTCCACAGCCAGTGGATTCTTTCGAGCTTGGTATTCTGGAAGAGCAGGATGAAGGTTTTGGTTACGGTGATGGCGGTGAACATCGAGACGACAATGCCGGCGGCAAGGTTCATGGCAAAGCCTTGGATAATGCTGGTGCCAAAGGCGTAGAGAATGGCGCAGGTGATGAGCGAAGAAACATTGGAGTCCAGAATCGAACTCCAGGCCCGATCGAAGCCATCGTGCACGGTTTGGACAAAGGATTTGCCGAGGGCGAATTCTTCTTTCATGCGTTCGAAGATCAAGATATTGGCGTCGACGGCCATGCCGATCGAAAGGATGACGCCCGCAACGCCGGCCAGGGTCAGGACAATCGGGGAGATGAGAACATTGTAGACAAACGCAGCGCCAACAATGCTCAGCAACAAGAAGACAATTTTCCCCAAGCCGTCCATCTTGCTTCGGATCAGCTGGACCACGAAGCCAATCCAAAGTGAGAGAGCAATAACGATAGCCAGGGCGCCATGGACTTCAGATTGAATGAGGAAAACAAGGAACAGTCCGTAGATCGAGAGGGCAACGCTGGCGAGAACCCCGAGGAATCGGTAGTAAAGCAGCATGAAAAGGCTCACCAGGGCAAGGCCAACAAATCCGGCCTTCAAACTTTTGTCCAACGCTTCCGAACCAAGAGAGGCGCCGACGGTGAGCTCATTTGGCTTTTTCAGCGGCGCCGGAATTGACCCCGCATTCAGGCTCGTGGCGAGGTCATTGGCTTCTTTGAGGGCAAGCTCGGGATTGCTTTCTCCAAGCGTGATCTGTGCGGAGCCTCCGGTGATTTTGTCCTGAACGATAGGTGCCGAAATAAATTCACCGCCCACGAAAATTCCGAGAGGCTTTTTGATATTTTGCTCGGTGAGTTTGGCAAAAATATCACCACCTTCTTTCGTGAAGGAAATCGAAACGAAGGGTCGAAGCGTATTGGGATCCGTCTCAACATTCGCTCGTTTGAAATAGCGATAATCGAGCTCCGTCTTTTGCCAGGGATCGCTGGCGGCATTGAACCACACTCGTTCCACCGTATAGACTTCTTCTTCTCGAAGTCGTCGGAGAATTTCATTCGCCTTTTTTTCGCCTTCATCAGAGCCAAAGTTGATCACGCCAACCTGATAGAGAACCTCAGAGGGTTCTTTTTTGTCCAAGAGCTTGATGATGTGATATCCAAACTGCGATTTGACGAGCTCTTGGGTCATTTCTCCTTTCTTGAGCTTCAGGGCTGCATCACGAAATTCCGGTACGTAGTTGCTCGGATCGGCAAATCCAAGATCGCCACCTTTATCCTTGGAGCTGTCATCAGAATTCTTGCGAGCGAGATCTTCGAATTGTTCCGGATGAGCTTTGAGCTGAGTCAAGACATCCTCGGCTTTCTTTCGGATCACCTCTTTTTCCGCGTCCTTGGATCCGTCTTTGATACGAAACAAAATATGTTCGGCCCTGATCTCAGGAGTCTTCCCCGCCTCTCGTTTGTCGATCATTTTGGCGATAGCCCATCCTTGGTCGGTCTTGATCAGGTCGCTGATTTCTCCTTTTTCCAATGTTTTGGCCTTTCTTGAGACTTCTTTTGGACTCACATTTTCTTCCTTCAGATAGTCTTTGGAGAGAGATTGTTGGCGCTCCTTGGCGATGGTTTCAAAATCCACAGCATTCACGGGAATTTTTCGAAGCTCTTTGGCTTTGGCCGTGACACGAAGGATGTTGTAGCCCTCGGGCTGCACCGCTTGGTTTTGAACGATCGTGTAGGTCATTTCCTTGGCCTTGATGGGAGTCTTAAAAAAGGTATTGAGGGCTAGGGTTTTTACAGCTGACTGAATTTCTTTCGGAAGCTCGGCAAGTGAGACTTTCTCATCCTTTTTCACTTCCACTCGATTTGGAATCACCACGTCTTTTGCAAAGGCATTCAGATCAGCAACCGTTTTTTCTTTCTGGAGTTTTTTGAGGAACTCGCTGGCCTGGCTCTGGAGGGCGATTTCTTCTTCTTTGGTGGGTTTATCCTTTTGAGTTCGAAAGTCCAACTGGACGACATTGCCCACTCTTTTTTTGGCTTGCTCAAGATCTTTGACCCCGGGGAGCTCTACGACAATGTGCTGCTCTGAGCCGGCCGACGAAAGATAGATATTCGGCTCAGAAACTCCAAGACTATTCACCCTTTTGTCGATGACGGCCTGTACGCCTGCAAGAAGCGAAGGGATGTTGACATCGTTGGTATTGTCCGCGTCGGAATTTCGCTTCGTGGCATCCGAAAGATCAATCTCGTAGTCGAGCTGCGTGCCGCCCTGAAGATCGAGTCCATAGTTGATGTGCGAGTCTTGAAACCAATTCCAGAGTGGAGTGACGAGGAAAATGTCTTTTTGAAGTTTGGGAAATTTCCATCGATTGTCCGTGATCAGGAGGACAAGAACAAAGAGAAGAATGAGGGCGGTGCTTCGATAAGGGTGGCGCATGACAAAAAAGAAAAAGTGCAGAAGAAACCGTAAAGCAAAAAGAATCGTCAGTAAAGGGAAATGGTGGTGCCTTCACGGATCATTTTTTGGTTCAGATCAATGCCCGAAAGGCGGCAGTTTTCGTCAATGATGCAATTGCGAAGCTGGCAGTCGATGATTTCGCAGTTGGCGAGCAGCATGACGTTGGAGAGAAGACTTTTTTTCACGCTACATCCCTCGGCGATATCGACGGATTTCTCAAGCGTACTGTCGCTGACCATGCTCCGGTCTGAAATCTGTTTTTTTCCCTGCAGCATCCATTCGTGGGCCTTCAAGTAGCTTTCGAAAGAACCAATATCAAACCATGGTTCTTCAAACGAAAAGACTTCCACGAGCTCTTTTTTTTCAAGAAGGAACTCAAAGAATTTCCCCAGATGATCCGAAGAGTGCTTCGCAAAGACCCTCAGAAGAACAAGATGAGCCGGAGAGAAGATGTAACAACCGGTGGAGACGAGCTTCGAATGAGGATGTTGCGGTTTCTCATGAAATGTTTGAAGCAAGCCATTTTCAACGGTGACAACGCCAAATGATTTTGCTTTTTCGAGCGACTTGGCGTCATAGGCCGCCAGCATGGTCTTTCCTGAAAAGCCAGCGATGAAAGCCCCGAGATCACACGCAAAAAGGTTATCTCCGGCCAGGACCATCAGGGGGTTTTGTTCTCCGATCGTTTCGAGGGTCATGCCAATGGCGGCCAGAGCGCCGACCTTGCTCTTTTCGTCCTCACTTTCCTCGATCATAATGGTGATGTTTCGCTCCGGAAAGGTTTTTTTCAAAAAATCAAAATCATGCCGAAAGGCCTTGTTGGTTGCTACCATCAGCGGAATTTCTGGCGGAATCTTCTCGATGGTGTGAACAATCAGAGGCTTTCCCGCGAGCGGAAGCAGGGGTTTCGCCCTTTTCTCGGTGAGCGGCCAAAGTCGGGTCGCATAGCCACCGGCCAGAATGAGGATTTTGAGCCCTGAAATCATTGAAGAATGCCTTAAAATGTGGTATCATGATACGAATAAAAAACAAAAATGAATAGTGTTATCGAATGGATCGCTCCGGCTTCGCCCCAAGGTATCAAAACCATGGGCTGGTATGTTTTTATGGGTATGATGGTGCTGTTTTTTGTCGTTTATGGACTTCTTTCGCAGGATTCCTATTCCTGGGTTATTTCCGTGACCTTCCTTCTGATGGCCGGGGTCTACTATTTCTTTGAAATGAAACCAAAAGGCTATTTGCGAATCAGTATTTCGGAGCTTGGCATTTTTTACGCCGGCCAATTTTACGCCTTCAGTCAAATCAAATCTTTTTGGATCCTCAACGATCCCGATCACCGAGCTTTGCATTTTCGCACCTACGCCGGAGCCCTTCGCGAGCTCTCGATCTTGATCCCGATCGAAGTCGACATCGGGAAGGTTCGAGAATACCTCAAATTCCAGATCCCGGAAGAAGAGGGCAGGAGAGAGTCATTTTCGGATCAGCTTATTCGCAATTTAGGACTGTAATATGCCAACCAAAGGCACAGAACGAGCCTGGGAAAAAAAACCTGAAGCGAAGGAGAAGCTTTCGGAAAAGTCGCTGGATGAGCTTCTTGTGAGCTATCGCAAAATTTTTGACGAAGGCTATCGGGATGTCGCGATCATCACCGGAGAAGATCTCATCAAACAGCTTCTCGAGCTCAATCAGCAGATGGAAGAAAAGAGCAAGAAATTGGGACTCACGAGGCCCGAGGAAAAGGGAAAAAGCGTTCAGGAGAAAAAAATGATGGCCCTTCTGCTCATGAACGATCATCTCGAGCCCCTGCGTCAGGAAATCATCCAGCGCGTCTATCACCCGAAGCAGCAGCAGGAACCTTTTATTTCTCTGGAAGCTCATCGAATTCTGGCACTCGATCACATTCAAAAAAGCCTTGCCGGCGGGGAATTCACCGATGTGATCCTGCTCGCGGACCTCACCAATGAGGAATTCAAACGCCAGCAAGATCTCATGCTGGAGCAGTGGGCTGATGGGAGCCACGCGGATCAGCTGAAAGCGAACTGTGATGCGATCCAGAACGGAACTCGGCAAAAGGGAATGGAAAAAATACCAACCGAACAAGAATCAGCATTTATGACGTATGTGTATCAGGAACTCCAGAAGGGTGGAGCGATGAGCAAGCTCCTTGGCAGCGGTGAAATCAAATCTCTTGATGCTTTTGTCGCCAGCAAGCCGATTCGAGACGGCTACGAGCGATTCCTCGAGGAACGCCATCTTTCCAAAGATCTTTTTCTTTCCCCTCAGCCGGGATGGTATGAAAATCTTTGTCGTAGGGTGAACATCGAAGAGCGTCTTCATACTTATGAGATCACGGAGCTTCGCAACACCGAAGAACTCAAGAAAAATCCACGCTTTCAAAAGGTCATGGATGGTCAGGAAAAGGATGGCTGGAGAAGATTTGTGCCTTTCTTCACCAACAATCGCTCCGACATGGTTTCGGATGACGTAGGAAAAAAGCTTGGGATTGATGACCCCAATCGATACGGATCCTTGGCTGATTTCGGATTTAACAGTATTCATTTTGAAGGCAGGAATTTTTATCTGGCAACCGGACTCGCAAATCTTTTTGAGCCCATAGGACGGTGGGCTAGCAGTTGGGTGCCCGTGCCCGGGAATGCTTTCAATACGAACCTCGACAAGGTGATGTGGGGCGGAGTGAAGGTGTGGTCTTCAACCGGTTTTCTTCTC
This sequence comes from uncultured Candidatus Peribacteria bacterium, assembly GCA_964634525.1. Classification (GTDB taxonomy): domain Bacteria; phylum Patescibacteriota; class Gracilibacteria; order JAUYGZ01; family JAUYGZ01; genus CAZWLI01. The sequence goes on from CAZWLI010000043.1 coordinate 9,789, forward strand.
AACGTTCTTCCCGCCGGAGTCACGACCGGTCGCCACGTCTCTGACGCTTTTTGGAAAACGATCAAAGGAGATTTTTCCGGAGCTTTCAATGAAATCCTCGGATGGAGCGAAAATCATGGTGAGGCTTTGCTTTCGGATCTTTTCCATAGTCTCAATGGACAGGCTCTTACGGCCTTTGGAATGATGTGGCTCGGAACCTCGGATCCGGAGAAGATGATGAAGACCTTCGACAGCTGGACGGCAGATAAGAAGGAATATTTTCTCAAAGCCTTCCGAGAATGGAGAGACCGAGACCGAAAGTCTTTTTTCACCATCGAGACGCTCAAGGCCGAAGCGGGGGATCTTTGGAACAAAGGTCCGGAAGGACTTCGAAAATTTTTGTGGAGTGCTCCGAAAGGAATCACCACCGATGAAATGCTCCTCACCTGGAGAGGTCCGGAATGGATTGAACTTCGCAAATGGCCCGGGGTAACGAAAGAAGATGTCGATCAGATTCAAGAGCACCTGAAGACCTTGAGCATGCTCGATGCTGAGATGGGAGCCTACTTGAAGTCAAAGAAATACATCGGCATGCCTCGTCTCAGCGAGCATCCTTCTCTTGAAAAATTTGATGACTTTCTTCTCGGGTACAAAAAAAAGCGAGAGGAATTATTGGCAAAAGATGCATCAGCAGCTTACCAACCGGTTTCCTTTGACCAGGCGGAGGACATTGGCTTGGTGAGCAAAACAACCATGCTGCTGATTAAAAAATCGAAAGAATTAAAAAATTCTGATCAGCAGAAATTTTCGATAACTCCGATGCTGGGAGAAAAGATCATGAAGCGCGCTGCGTGGATCGAAAAGCGAGGAACAACACGATACTTTTAATATTCATGTTTATGATAGACGAAATCCCATCCAAGCTTTCCCAAGGCATCACCGCTTCGGCAGCAGGAACGCTCATCGCCGAAAACGCCAAGGCGATGCTGAAGACAGCGCAACTGATCCGAAGGGAGCGCGATCGTCGGGAGCTTCTGACCGAGCAGCAGCAATTTGCTCTGAAACAAGCGGAGGATCAAGTCGCCGGTGGAGTCATGGAACAAGAGCAATGGGGAGTCTTCCAAGAGCAGCTTTTTCAAGAGGCTCAGCAACGGCACGAGCTTCAGGAGCGAAATGCCACTCACCTGCAGGCCGTGCTACAGGCTCGAGGTCGGCAGGAGCAGAACAAAAAGAAACAAAAGAGTGTTCTGAAAGACAGTGTTCTGGGGAGCGTCGCGAGTGGATTTACTCTTGGCACCTCTTTTCTCTATCAAGCCATCAAACAATCTTTTTTTTCATGAGATTTTTTCTTTCCCAAATCACAGGAATACGACTCAAACGAAGGCTCGCGGCCTGGGTGATGGCCATGGCCCTTGTCGTGGGACTCTTCGGCGCCCTTCAGCTCGCCCAGAAGGGAAATCCAGGCCGTCAGGTCGGCATTCAGATGGCATTTGCCGAAGATTGTGGCGGGGAAGGTCAGCCTCCCTGTCCGCCCAAGACTCCTCCCGCAGGAATTGTATCTCTGTTTACTTCAGAAGCCGGAGGAGTCATTTCTCTCCTCGCCACCATGCTCTTCAAGCTCATGGCGGGTCTTCTTTGGTTTGTGCTCTTCTGGATGGGAGATCTCATGGACAACACCTTCATTCTGGAGGGCGATATCGGCGAAAAGCTCCATTCGGTATGGGTGATCGTGCGTAATTTCGTAAATATTTTCTTCGCGATCACGCTGGTGGTCGTGGCTTTTCTGGCCGTGATCGGCTATGGCGATGAGTCGGGTAACTACGGGCTCAAAAAATTCATCCCCAAAATGGCACTGGCACTCATTGCGGTGAATTTCACCTTCCTCGCCTGCCGACTGGTCCTGGATCTCAACAATGTCCTCACGACTGCGATCTTCGCGATTCCTCAAAAAGTCACAAACCTTAGTGACATCACCCCTTCTGCTGCGGGCGCAACCAAAACGTTCAAAAAATTTCAATGCTTAAGTCAGTCCGACAAAATCACGGAGCTGGAACAGCGCTCAAAGGATCTCGAGACCCAGTACCCCGGAGTGATCAATTCACTGGGAGGTGTTTGCTATGCGCTCGTTCCGACCGATAAGGATGGGAAACCAGTTCATATTGATTTTTCAAACAGCAAAACTCCTTCACCGACCGCCAATGGCGGCAATGACCAAGAGATTATCCTGATGGGCTCAAACCAGTTTAGTAAAAAAGATTTTGTCTGGACCATGGCCACGCAATTTCAAGGCTTGCACAACCTGAATCGTGCCTCTCAGCTGCTCACTCCGGATTTCACCAATCTTACAGTGAGCGCGCTCTTTTCCATTATCTTTGCCGTAATCTATGGCACAGCCTATGTTGCCATGTTCATCGTGTTGGTCGGCAGAATGGTCGTGCTGTGGGTGACGATCATGCTTTCGCCCCTTGCCGCGTTCTCTATCGTGGTGCCGGACCTGCTGCCGGAAGATCTGAATATCCAAAAGAAATTCCTTTCGCACGCTTTCGTGCCGCTCAAGATGGCGATCCCGCTCTCCTTTGGCTATATCCTGATCTCTCAGATGAGCCTGGTGATCAATACAAATACCAATATCGTCTCTGCCGGCTCGCTTGACCTCACCGGAGGCGGAGAATTCGCCCGAAATGTCTCCATTTCGACCCTTCTCTATGGCGCGGCGAGCGTAGCGATTATCTGGATGGGCGTTTTCATGGCCAGCAAGGATGTGGTGGGTTCGGGCCTTGTGGAAACGATCAAGAGCAAAGTGGAGAGCGCCGGAAACACCGTGGCCAAGTGGCCGACCTATCTCCCCATGTTTCCGTTTGGCAGTTCTCACTTCTCCTTGGCTTCCGTTGGCCATGCCTTCCAGGCGGCCTCGGCCCAGATCACCGAAGATCAGCGAAAGCGCACGGAAGCTGATGCCGGAAGTCTGCTCGCACCTTTCAATATTATTATTGGAGATCTCCAGAAGGCCTCCAGCAGTCTTGAGCAGATGGTGGGATCGGGGCGAATCGATCGACCAACACTCCAAAGCAACGTGAGAACAATTGTGGAGAGGGACGATTCGTCGAAGACAGAAGGCAAAAAGGTCATCCAGTCGATGGTGAACAATAAAGACAAAGTGGGCGGAGACCATGGTGATTTTATCGCGAATATGTTTGGAGCAGTTTCGTTCGAGGATTTCCTCAGGAGGGCAGAAATTCCAGCTGAGGTTGAGCACATGCTGACTTACGCCAAGAGCGCTTCGACATCGGCCCTGCAACCACCGGTGTCGTATTCCAAGGCAGGAGAAGCATTGAAACAAAATAGAGATGCCACCTTTGAAGTTGAACCAACTCTTTCAACAGCCCAGAAGGAGCTCTTTCAGCTCACCGAAGCTCAGCAAAAAGGAAATACTGCGGTAACAAGAACATTCAATGATCTTGATCCTGATAAATTTATTGAAAAATTTAAAGGAATGAACGTAGATGAGCGAAGAGGTACTCTTACAGAATTTCACAAAGCCTTTGCGGCCATGTCTGCTACAGAAGCTTTCCAAACAGCGGCACATGGTGATGGCAATTTGAAAAAGGCCCTGAGAGTTCTTTTCTCATCAGAACAAAAAGATGAAGACGCCAATGGAAAACTTTTTGGAGTCTACAAAGCTCTTTTTTACAAGAAAGACGAAGATGTTGGTGTGGTGAAGAAAGCGGAACGTTTGGAAACGGGCTACCCTGGAGTTTCTTGATTCATGCCAGCAAAAAAATCCCCCGCCGAGGCGAGGGGTTTTTGACGAGAGGGCCGGGAAACGGCTCCTATTTGAGAATTTGAAACGGGAGTCGAAGACTCTCTCATCGGTGTTACAAAGTGACCAGCTCTTTGTTTTTGTTTTGGTATGCGTTTTGCTCAGGTAGTTTGGGTCTTACCCGGACCGTTACTCTCCTGTTGGTTCCGTGCGTGAGCGTGGAGGGGCAAAGAAGAGCCGTTGGGTGGTTTGGGCCTGTCATGGTCATCTTCACGCCGGTGAAGGATGGCAGACCTCTCGCAAAAGCAAGGAGGAGTCGGTTGATGGTTCAGAGTTCATGGAGAAACCAAGTCATCTTTGCTTTCGAGCGTTGTGTCAAGGTGCCCCGCAAGGGGAGGACGAGGAGGGTGAACGAAGCGAATCCTCCTCGTCCTAGTTTTTGTTTTTGTTTCTTTCCGCCTGAGGCGGATATTTGAAATCTTGAATACCAAGATTTCGTAAAATAATACTCTTCAAAACGAAAGAGTTCAAATGATTGATATAGACAAATTTACTAATTATGCTGTGACCACTTCCATGGTCTCCATGAGTTCCGCCACTTCGGTTTGGATCTCCTTCATGCCTTCCTCGAGCTCCTTCGTGAAGTGAGGAATCAGCGATACAGAAGCCACACAATCCTCACTGTCCATGCGCATCAGGCGCACACCCTGGGTGGCACGGCCCTGGCTGGGGACTTCTTCCAAGCTCATGCGGATCGTTTGGCCAAGCTTGCTGATAATAATGAGATCCGCTTGTTCCTGCGCTTTGATCACCTTGCCGGAGACGAGCTTGCCGGTTTTTTCGGTGATATTCGCCGTCTTCACGCCACTGCCGCCACGGCTCTGAAGGCGGTATTCGCCGACAGGAGTTGCCTTTCCAATGCCATTTTCCATGATCACAAAGAGCTGATCTTTCTTTTCATCCTCCACGATACTCATATCCACCACCTCATCTTTCGCCTTCAGTCGAATCCCGCGCACGCCCTGGGAGGCTCGCCCCATGGGCCGTACCTCCGTTTGCTGGAAGCGAATGCCAGAACCGGCCTTCGTCACCAGCATCACTTGGTCCGAGAATTTCACCTTTCGTACCCAGTGGAGCTCATCGCCCACCACGAGGCGGATGGCGATCATGCCGCTCTTCCTCACATTTTGAAACTCCTGAAGCGCGGTCTTTTTCACCGTGCCCTGGAGGGTCGCCATGATGAGGTAAAGATCGGGCTTGATCTCTTGTTCCAGGGGCATCATCGTCATGACCTTTTCATTGGGCTGCAGATTGAGGAGATTCACGATTGCCGTGCCTTTCGCGATCTTGCTGGATTTTGGCACTTCGTGCACCGGCAGGGTAAAGACGCGACCGAAGTTCGTGAAGTACATGATCGTGTCGTGATTTCTCGCAAAAAGAAGTTCGCTGACCTCGTCTTCTTCTCGAGTTTTTGACCCCACCACGCCCTTGCCGCCTCGCCTCTGCGCACGGAAGCTGGCCGGCTCGATACGCTTGATATAATTCTGCTTCGTAATCGCGAGGATCATCGGCTGATTGGGCACGGTATCGAGTGAGCTGAGTTTCCCTACGGCCTGGGCCACGACTTCTGTCCTTCGGTCGTCCCCGAAACGGTCTTTCATGTCTACGAGTTCATCGACGATAATCCTCATGATCAGCTTCTCGGAGCCCAGGATTTCTTTCAGCTCGGCAATGATCTTCTTCTTCGCCTTGAGCTCGTCTTCGATGTTCTTTCGTTCCAGGCCCGCCAGCGTCTGCAGGCGCATATCGAGAATGGCATTGGCTTGGATTTCGGTGAAACTCCATTTTTTCATCAGATTGGCTTTGGCATCCTCGCGATCGTCGGATGCCTTGATGACCTTGATGATGGCATCGATATGGTCAAGCGCTTTTTTCAGCCCTTCGAGGATGTGCGCCCTCGCCTCGGCAACCTTCAGATCATACTTCGTTCGGCGGATCACGACCTCCTTGCGGTGGGTGATGAAGTACTGCATGCAGGATTTCAGATTCAGCAGCTGGGGTTGGATGCCATCCACCAGCGCGATCATATTCATGTTGAAGGTCGTCTGCAGGGCTGTGAATTTGAAGAGCTGGTTCAGGACTTTCTTTGGGAAGGCGTCTTTTTTGAGTTCAACGACGATGCGCACTTTTTCTTTGCGGCCCGACTCGTCACGAAGGTCGCTGATGCCTTCAAGCTTTTTGTCGCGCACGAGATCGGCGATCTTGCTGATCAGATTGCTTTTGTTCACCTGGTAGGGGATTTCGCTCACGATGATGCGGATGCGGCCATTATGCATTTCTTCGATATTTGCCTTGGCCCGCAGCACGATGCCTCCACGTCCCGTGGCATACATCGTCTTGATGGCTTCACGGTCGTAGATGATGCCGCCCGTCGGAAAATCCGGACCCTTGATATATTTCATCAGATGATCGAGGGTTGCTTCCGGATGCTCGATCATGTGCACGATCCCTTCGACGAGTTCAGTGAGGTTGTGGGGGGGGATGTTCGTGGCCATACCCACGGCGATGCCCACCGTGCCATTCAAAAGGAGTTGCGGAACTTTGGCCGGTAGTACGGTTGGCTCAAAATGATTGCCATCGTAGTTGGGGCGAAAATCAACGGTTTCTTTTTGAATGTCATCCAGGCTCGCATCAGCGATCTTCGTGAGACGAGCTTCCGTGTACCTCATGGCGGCCGGGCTATCGCCGTCGATGGAGCCAAAGTTTCCCTGCCCATCGACCATCGGATAGCGCAGCGAAAAATCCTGCGCCATACGGGCGAGAGTTTCGTAGACGGCACTGTCGCCATGGGGGTGATATTTTCCGATCACTTCACCCACCACCGTTGCAGACTTCTTGTACTTCGCGCCGGAATGCAATCCCGTGTCGTGCATGGCATACAGCACACGGCGGTGTACGGGCTTCAGACCGTCACGCACATCCGGAAGCGCGCGCATCACAATGACGCTCATCGCGTAGGTGAGGTAGCTCTCCTGCATTTCCTTCGTGATCTCGCGTGCCGAGATGCCGCCGCGAAAACTCATGATCGTCTCTTCACTTTCCACAACTTCCGTCTTCAGCTCCGACTCCTCGCTGATCTTTTTTTTCTTTTTCGTTTCGCCTTCATCCTTGCCGGCAGGCAGGTCTTTTTTCCCTTTCGCCATAATGAAGAAGTTGAGAATAGAGCAGGGAGAGTCTAGCACAAGGAGATTTCCTAGAGAAGAGATGGTATTGTTTTTGCATGAAGAAACTTTTCCATCTTCTTTTCGTTCTAATTCTTTTTCTTTTCCTCGAATTTCCTGGCAAGCAAGCTGCTTCTCAAACCACAGACCCTCAGACAGCGTATCTCTCTTTTTGCCATGTTGGGAAACTCGAGGTTTCAGTGAGCAACAAGCACTTCGCCGATGAAGCAGAGCTGCGCGATGTTCTCTTAGCTCAGCTGAAG
>CAZWLI010000044.1:0-3502 GCA_964634525.1 uncultured Candidatus Peribacteria bacterium
TATTCTACTCGCATAGGTAGGGGGGTTAGGAGTTTAGATGCCCAACCATTCTACCGAATCACAACAAGGGGAAGCGGCGTAGCCGCTTCCCCTTGTTTGATCATCTCTCTAACTGCACAGAAGGTACGTGAACTTGTTCAACCAGGCCTCAGTGTTCTCATAATTCGAAATGCCTTCGGCATCAGCGATGTTTTTAGTTTGGCACTCTCTGTGACCGTGACGACCATGAGTTTGCTTTCTGGAAATGAGGCAATGAAATCGGTCCGGTTCTCAGCCTTGGTATCTTTTTCATAGAGAAACCAGTCGTGATTTCCAATGTGATGGTAGCCGGTGGGCTTTTGGCTGTTGAAGGATTCAGCTTCCGCTGGACCACCAGGAATCAAACTGAGAATCATGAAAGGCGTTCCGTCGGGAAGATTCACGGTCAGGGTCTGCTGATCTCCTTCAACAGAAGGCTTGAACAGATAGTCGTCGGCGTAGAGAAATTCGAAATCAAGATTGCTGTCGGCATAGGATTTGAGATCTTGATTTCTGATCTTCAGATTTTTTCGGATCTGAATTTCCAGAGGTGAAGGTGAGCAGCCTTTCGGGGCACAGATATTGTTTTCGACAAAAACCAAAGAGCGGTTCTCTCCCAACACCACGTTTGTGGCATTTTCAGCGGTTCCAAAGTCTTTTTTCATCTCTTCTCCTGTCCAGAAGCCTGCTTCATAAGCAGTAATGGCCATGAAAGGAGTCGGATCTTTCCCGTCCGCCTGTGCGATCAGATAGGCTTCTTTCTGATTCCCTCGTGAACCTTCCGCGTAGACCGTGAGCTGAGGCTGGGTTGGGAGCTCAAACGGAAGCTGCTCCGCCGAAACTTCTTTCACATACCGATCCTTGATTTTGCCTTCTCGAAGGGTCGAAATGCGCGCAAGAAAGGCCGCAACATGGGCACGTGTCGCAGGAGCGCTTGGTGCCAGGAGTTGATCGCTAAAAGAAAATCGAATGTTGTCGCCCTCCGCCACAAGAATATTTTTGTCCGTCAGGTACTTCAAATACGGCTGAAACCAGATTTTTTTGTCTTCGGGAACCGTCACATTATTCGCGGTCAGAATCATCTTCATGGCCTCGGCCAGATTCACCTCATTGCCAGCGCGGAAGCTACCGTCCAGATAGCCTTTCACCCAGCCTTGTTTTTTTGCAAAGGTGACGAAGGGCGCATACCAGGCCTTCGGGTCAAGATCGGGAAAAGGGTTCGCAAGACCCTTCACATAATCCAAGACAACCTTTTCGTCCACGCCAGAGCTGCTGAGTACCAGGACCTTCAGAAGCTCCGCGCGGTTGATGGTCTTCTCGGGCTTGAAAAGGATGGAATCCTTTTCCTGATAGCCTTTGAAAATTCCCCGTTCCAGCACAAAGGCGATTTCATCGTGAAGCGGATGGGTCACCGTGTCGGGAAGGCCTTGCGTGAGCTGCAATGAATTCAAAAAATCTTCATATTCTTGTGCTTTATTCCCGTGATACAGAATTTCAACAGAGTCCGCTCTTTTCGTTCGCAGAGGAAGCACCAACATCATCAGCGGTTGAGAGGTCTCGAGTGATCTTCCCTTGAGTTCCACCGCCGAAGATCCAACTACCTTCCGATTCGAAATCGTCTCGGCATTGATGACGCGGAGTTTGAGAGTGTCGAGGAGGGCGGATACTTCAGGGCTTGAGGCAATGTTTATAACTTCAAAGACGGGAACGTCGGGCTGATCCTTGTGTGAAATCACAATCCGGTCGCTCTTTTTCACCGCCTGCTGGTCATCGGAAAAATGGAAGAGAAGTTGCGTTCCAGTGTCGAAGAACTCTGCCGCATGAGCGGAAGGAAGGAAGGTTAGGATTGTTAGGAACGTTAGGATTCTTAGGATCTTTAGGAAAGGCCGAAGCATGGTGTGAATATTACCTTGGAATGACAGCCTAAATCATCAGACCATGAGACGATTATAACAAGCCTGGAGGTCTTGAAAAGAGCGCTGGAATAGTGTATAATACTCTGAATATCACCGAACCTATGGATCCCCATTTTCTTCTCGCTCAAGTCAGCAGCGGAGTGAGCCGTGCGCTCAGCACCAAACCAAAAGCCGCTCCAGTCAGCACCAGCAATGAGGTGATCCAATCGCTGGTCAGCTCGCTTGATTTTGTGAAGAATTTCGTCCTGGCCGTGGCCATATTGGTGGCCTTTTATATTCTTGGGAAAATCATCGCTGGACGTCTGACGAAGTCTTTACAAAAGGCTCAAGGCGACGCGCTCTATCCGGACACGCTCGCCCTCGTCAACCGATTCTCCGTGGTCGCCTGTATGTTCATCGGTATTTCGATTGTCCTCCAGTTCATTTTCCAGGTTGATTTTCTTCAGGTCGTCGGATTCTTTGGTCTCGGTCTTGGCTTTGCTTTCAAGGATCTTTTTGAAAATCTCATCGCCGGCGCAGCCATCATTCTCCAGAACCGCTTCCGTGTTGGCGACTTCATCGAGATCAAGACCGGCTCCGGTCTTCGCGGCAAGATCATGGAGATTCAGACGCGCGCCACGCTCGTGAAGGCCATCGACGGTTCCGAGATCATCGTGCCCAACGCCCAGCTCATGGCCAATCTTGTCACTTGCTACACCGCGCATCATAGTCGTCGAATCAGCTTCACAATCAATGTGGACTTCGAGACGGATCTTCAGAAGGCGATGAAGATCATTCTCGGCATTATCGACCAGCACGAGTATGTCCTGAAGAAGCCCAAGCCACAGGTCCTGGTCAGCGACATTGGAGGAGCTTCAGGGGCTCTTGATGGCTCTGGCATTAAATTGAACGTTCGCTTCTGGGTTGACCCGCAGGACAACAAAGCCAAGAGCTGGATTGTGACCAAATCCGAGCTTATGGCCGCGATCAAGGAAGCCTTTGACAAAGAGGGCATTCTTATTCCCTACCCGTTGTTTACCTATCTGGAGACCAAACGGCAGATTGCTTTGAAGACTGTCCCTACTGTTTCTTGAACATAAAATGTGTTCAATACAGTTTTGAGTCTTTGAAGAGGCGGCCTTCTTTTTGCGGAATGAGTTGACTAAAGTATAAAAATAACTTTTAATGTATCATTGGAATGAAAATATTAAAAACTTCTATGAGCAAGGAGGAAAGGGGTCCAGACGATCTAGGTCCGGTAAAGCGGTGGAGAGATCGTAAGCACCCTTCAGAAATACTTGAATATTTTCTTGGGCAATATCTTTCAGGAAGAAGAGGTTCTGAAATGAATCCAGTCTTCCGAGAAATTGCAAGAACACTTGAGGGTTCGCGGTCAAGAATAATACTTGAGGATTCATTTATCGATCCGAGAAGAGCTGGAGATGAAACAATGCCAGAAAAAGAACGTTTTAGAACAACAAAGTTTCAAGTTCGACGAGAGGTTCGACTTTTCATCCGGAGAGCTATTGAAAATACAAGAGATTGCCTTCATCACCTTGCATCTTCACCGGAAAATTTTGCACCCATTA
>CAZWLI010000045.1:0-2670 GCA_964634525.1 uncultured Candidatus Peribacteria bacterium
TATTCTACTCGCATAGGTAGGGGGGTTAGGAGTTTAGATGCCCAACCATTCTACCGAATCACAACAAGGGGAAGCGGCGTAGCCGCTTCCCCTTGTTTGATCATCTCTCTAACTGCACAGAAGGTACGTGAACTTGTTCAAAAGATAGTCCTTCACTTTTTCATCGAGTATTTTTTTCATCTTCTTCTTGAGATCTCCACGTTTCCAGAAATCTCTCCCCTTCAGAATTTCAACGGTATCAGAAGGAAGATCATCCACATAAGTCAGAGTTTTGATGAGCAGTTGTACGGGATAGGTTTCCCCCTGTTCTCCATATTTTTTGTAAAACCCATCAATGATATCCGAAAGCGAAAGTGCCTTGATGTTGAGAAGATAGGCTATGTCAAAATAATCTCTTAAAGCCGTTCTCTGAATCATGGCAGCCATCTTCATGGCAGCAATATCAGGAATGCTGAACATGGGAAAGGCCTGTATGGTGATCGGAGGTTTGAGGTGATGAAGAGTAATACCTCCAAAAAAAGAAAGCTGAACTTCTTCCCAGAGAAGGGTAAGAGTATTCCCACCTTCTTTCTGGAGCTTGGAGCCGGGGAACATTTTGAGCAGTTCAAGAAAAAGATGTGAAGGTTCAAATCCAAGCGGTGAAAAAAAATCAAAATCTATCGATCTTCGATGACCGATCTGCAGCGCAAGGGCTGTCCCTCCGGCCAAAAAAAACTTATACTCGTTTATCAAAGCATTTTTTTGCTCAAAAATGTGAAATGCTTTCTTTTGAGGAGGGTAGAAAATTTCTAGATACATCGTGGTTTTAGCATTATGGATTGAATCGCTGCCTCTCTTTTTTTTTCACGAAGTTTGACCCCGAAAATCCCTGAAAAAAGAGAAAGAGACTTTTCATCCCACACGCCGGCAAGAGGATGCTCAACACAGTCTTTGAGAACTTTTTTCGGATAGCTTCGAAACGCCCAGCGGATGTCGGGAACATCTCCACGATTAAAGATCTGCGTAATGAGGATCTTCTTGCCCTTGCCCGGGTCAGCCTTCCCCCACCAGATCAAATTCCGAACCGATTTGGGAACTCGAAGAGTTTTTTTCACTCTCTCATTTTACCATTAGGAAGTGAGTTCCGGAAGAAAATTATTATTTTTTTGACTAGTGCACTTTACTTTATTTATATAAAAGAGTAATATGTACTAGTCGTTTATAAACCCATGGAAAAAAATATTGACACTCCGGATTTCGTTGTCTTGGACGTTTTGTTTGAGATTCATCGTGAGCTCCTCACATCCGTGCAGCGCAATTCTTTCCGCTACTTGTATGACAAGATGAATTGGAACAATCGACTCATCATTCTCACAGGACTCCGGGGAGTTGGAAAATCAACCATGTTACTCCAATATGCCCAGGAGCAGGAAGAGCAGGGGAGGAAAGCTCTCTATATCTCGGCCGATAATTCCATCGTGAATGCGCTCGGGCTATTTGACCTGGGCATGAGCTTCTCTAAAGAAGGTGGAGAAATATTATTGGTAGACGAAGTTCATAAATATCCAGACTGGACCCAGGAAATCAAAAATCTCTACGATAGTTTTCCAAAACTTCAGATTGTGGCTTCCGGGATTTCGAGCCTTGTGCTGAAAACAGGACAGTATGACCTCTCGAAAAGAAGTGTCCTGTATGAACTCAGCGGACTTTCCTTTCGGGAGTTTTTGAAGCTGGTGCATTCGATTGATATCCCGAAAAGAACGCTTGCTGATATTCTCAAAAACCATCAAAAAATTGCCCAGGAAGTCAAAAAGGCGATTGAATCAAAGCAGAAAAAAATAGTAATGCTCTTCAGAGAATATCTGCAATCAGGGTATTTCCCCTATATCCTCGAAGGCAAGTCGGAATATGGGAACAAGCTCAGAAACGCTCTGGCTAAGGTGCTGTATGAGGATATTCCATCTGTGTTCCACATACCCCAAAGCACCATTCCGGAGTTGCACAAGCTCATCGCTCTGGTAGCTTCCAGCCACTCATTCACCCCAAATATTTCAAAAATCAGCTCCCAATTGGGACTCGCAAAAGAATCGGTGTACAACTTTTTTGAGTATCTCGAACAATCAAAAGTTTTCCTCTCTTTGAGCGGATCGAAAACGGGCATCAAGAGAGCACGAAAGCCTCGAAAGATCTTCCTCAGCAATCCCAATCTGTATTTTGCCATCGAGGGGCATGATGTTTGGAAAACAAATATCGGTTCCATCAGAGAATCATTTGCGGTGAGCCAGCTCTCTGAGTCTCATCGCGTACAAGATATTGGTATTGGGGATTTCCTTGTTAACGGCACCTACCTCCTTGAGATAGGAGGAAAAAACAAGGGGTCACAACAAATACGAGCCCAGAGAAATGCCTATCTGATCAAGGATGATATCGAAACAGGATCACAAAAAAGCATCCCCCTCTATCTTCTGGGGTTTCTCTACTGAATACCGCAAAAAAATCACGTGACACTTGTCCATATATATAGGTAACGTAAAAACACATTACATTTTCTGAACAAGTTCACGTACCTTCTGTGCAGTTAGAGAGATGATCAAACAAGGGGAAGCGGCTACGCCGCTTCCCCTTGTTGTGATTCGGTAGAATGGTTGGGCATCTAAACTCCTAACCCCCCTACCTATGCGAGTAGAATAT
>CAZWLI010000046.1:0-3453 GCA_964634525.1 uncultured Candidatus Peribacteria bacterium
GGGATTTTGCGATAACCTCGAAAATTGCCGTGGTCGACGAATGCCGAAAGTTGAGCGAGGACATCCACGACCTGTCTTTGGCGCTCGACAAAATACAGGGCTTTGCTGCCGTGTTTTTTTCCGCACCGGATGGTAATACCCCCCGCCGCCGCCGCGAACAAATCCTCATCCGTGGTGTCATCGCCCATGGCGATGGGAACAAAGCCACGACCATATTTTTTCAAAACGGAGTTGATGATGGAACGCCCGAAAGTTTTCTTGTTACCCTTCCTATTGAGCCGTATTTCGAAGATTTTTTTCCCCTCCATGGTGATCAGGCGCCCGGGTCGAAGGCAGGACATGATGCGGCTCTTTATACCTGGCCAGAATTTTTTTTTGTTGTGCATGCGGCGATAGTGCACACTGAGGCCATATTCCTTGTCTTCCAGGGTAACCCCCTTGAACCCGTCGAGTATTTTTCTCAGTGATTGTTTCATGGCGAACAGTTCTTTTTCAGCGGCTTTCGGGATTACCAAGAACTGACGACGACCTTCCATTTCCCATTCCATACCATGATTGCCAGCAAATATTAAGCCGTCTATTGGAACCCTGCTTTTGAGATCCTTGAGAGAGCGTCCACTGACGATCGCCATGACGGTAGACATCTTCAGTCGTTTGAGCAGCTTCAGAGTGCGTTTTGGAATGGAAGCTTTCTCATGAGACGGCACGATGGCGGAAAGCGTTCCATCATAATCCAACAACAGAATAAGGCCTCTGGCTTCCTTCAGTCGGCGCGCGATTTCCGGAATGTGCCGAAAGAAGCTTTTCATATCAGCCAACGTTGGTGAGGGTTTTGATCAATTCTGCGGACCAGCGGTAGATATTATAATTTTTCACGGACTCGCGCATTTTTTTCATGCGCGAACGTTGCTGCAAGAGTGGCATATGAAGAGCCAGATGAATGGCGCCGGCGGTTTCCTCCGCGCTGTAGGGATTAATGATGATGGCGCCTTTCAGATCGCGGGATGCGCCGGCGAATTGGCTGAGAATGAGGACGCCGGACTCATCGTTTCTGGCAGCGACAAATTCTTTGGCGACCAGATTCATCCCGTCGTGCAGCGAGCTGATGATGCAGACATCCGCCCTGCGGTAGAGCGGCGTCAGCTCTTTATGGGACAGGTGTTTCTTCACCAGAACGATCGGAGTCCATCCACTCACCGCAAAGCGCTCATTGATGCGATTCGTTTCAGCCGTGACTTCTTCGCTATAGTCCTGATATTTTTTTACTCCTTCTCTTGTGAGCGGAGCGATCTGGAGAAAGGTGAAATGGCCTTTATAGGCCGGATACATGTCAAAGAAAAACTCCACGCCTTTGAGGCGTTCCAGGATCCCTTTCGTGTAGTCCAACCTGTCCACGCCAAGGCCGAGGTGCTTGGTCTTGATATCGAAGGACGCAGGAATGGTATCCGTAGAGTCATGTTTTTTTATCTTTTCAGGAGTATTGGAAAAGGCGATACTGATCGGAAAAGGTTTAATGGAGGTCGTGTGACCATCACGGGTGATGCTGAACTGCTCGAGGTCGACCATACATTCCACCTGCTTTGAAACGGTCTCCATGAAGTTGTTGCAGTATTGCTGGGTGTGAAATCCGATGACATCCGCTCCGAGCATGCCCTCGAGAATTTCTTTTCGCCACGGACAGATATTGAAGTTTTCAGCGCTGGGCCAAGGAATATGCCAGAAGAGGCTCACCTGAGCATCCGGACGACTTTGCTTGATCATCTTCGGGAGGATGGCAAGGTGGTAATCCTGCACCAGGATGAGGGGTTGTTCCACTCCCGAGACTTCCGCGAGGAGACTTTGTACGAATTTTCCGTTCACATGGCGATATGCCTGCCAGTCTTCTTTGCGAAAAATGGGACGAGTGTGCACCATATGGCACAATGGCCAAAGAGCTTCGTTGGAAAATCCTATGTAAAAGCCTTTTTGTTCTTTTGCCGTCAGCCACAATCGTTTCAGGGTATAACGGGGTTCGTCGGTGGGCACTTCAATCTTCCCCTGATTGTCAGCCGTTTCTTTGTCGGCATTTCCGGTACCCTGAGCGATCCACATGCCCCCGCAGGCCTCCATCACGGGCTCGATGGCCGTGATCAGACCGCTTGCCGGCGTGGAACAATGAATTTCATTTTTTTCTTTGGTATGCACGTACGGTTCTCGATTGGAGATGACAAACATCTTGCGATCTTTGAGTGTTGCCTTGACGAATTCCTTCAGTCGATCCGAGGTCCATGGCGAATCCAGCTTTTGAAATCTCAGTCGAGCTTCCTCGCTCGCCGCTGACCTGGCCTGCACCAGATTTGCGGACATTTTGGAAATTTCCTTGGTAAGAGGGCTAAAAAATGAATTTCTGGTGATGGCGTGAGTGGAATATCCCGCATCACCTCTGCGTACGGACTGGATCCAATGAAGCAGAGCAATGAGGGGTTGATAAATGACCCATCGGAGAACCACCACGATCACGAGAGAAAACAATCCTGCCTGGACGAGGAGGCGCAGCATATTGCTCCTCCAAATATCCTGAATCGTGTCGTCAATGTAGCCGGCCCTCTGCATCACCAGAAAAGCTCCGATCACGGCTCCATTCTGGTGCAGGGGTTCAGCAAAGGTGTAGATTTTGCCACTCGCGGTTTCAATAAAATCTCCGACGGCTTTGTCCTGATCCATGGCTTGAGATGGGACCGTGGCGGCACTGATGACATCATCAGGAAGATTGGCTGAAGAGGCCACCATCACAGCCTTGCTGTCATAGACCGCGAGCCCGAGAAGGCGCTGTCGATTGGCAAATTTATCGAGTAATTTTTGCAGCCCTGTTTGCGAGGTGCTGAGAAAGCTGGGCTCGACGGACTCGATCAGGCTTTCCGTCAGAAGTCGCGTTCGATATTCCAGATCAACGGAGAGTGATATCCGTTCGTTTTGAACTTGCCACAGGGTAAATACCATCACGACTGTGGTGATCACGACCAAGACGATGACAATAATGAGCCAAGTCTTTTTCAGAAACGGGAAATGCAGCATAAAAATAGGGTACCATGAAAATCATGGATTCTCCACAGGAGGCGTGCTCACGATCAATGGCGGCGGCGCCTGGTCAGTTGATGCTCTCATCGCGAAGAGGGTGAAATAATATTTCATGAATCTCGAGGGGAATACCTTACACCCCCCCTCTTATTCGGACTGTTTTCTCAATGAGGACTGCACTCTCCTCAACCGATAATCTGCAAAATCCACAGATTTCGGTTTCGGAGTCCTCCGCTTCGGATCCCGCCTATGGCAGGCTTCCTCCGCTTCGGACCGCTGGTCTCGCCTCTTTTCGGAATCTGTTCTCCTGCTTCATTTTTTCTGACCTTCTTGAGCAATCTTAGGTTTCATGGCTTCTCTAGCTCTTTCCATGGCTAATTGGACCTTCTCGAGGAG
>CAZWLI010000047.1:0-7333 GCA_964634525.1 uncultured Candidatus Peribacteria bacterium
CCAATGCCAAAGATTGCGCAGAGAAGATAGTAGATGACCTGTTGAACTCGATCGGTGAAGTCCAAGGGGAGGAGGGGGGGGAAGGAAGTAGGGGGGAAATGCTAGGAAAATGGCGGAGGGAGAGGGATTCGAACCCCCGAGGACCTTACGGCCCTAACGGTTTTCAAGACCGCCGCATTCGACCACTCTGCCATCCCTCCTGGCTGCGGACAAAAGCATCATACCCAAAGACCAGATGAATCATACACCAATTGTCATGGAGGACGGAGAGGGATTCGAACCCTCGACCCGCTTTCGCGAGTAGTGGTTTTCGAAACCACCGCATTCGGCCACTCTGCCATCCTTCCGATTTATGCGAGAATGATTGTATAATGGGGACATGAAAAAATACATCGATCTCACTCAGCTCTTCACCAGCTACATGCCCGTCTACCCGGGCGATGCTCCGGCAAGGCTGGAGCATTCCGTGCGTCTCGAGGATTCTGGCTGCAATGATCACCAGCTGACAACAGGGATGCACGTGGGTACGCATATGGATGGGCCGCTGCACATGATTGCAGGTGGAAGGAAGCTCTGTGATTTTCCTCCTGAAAAATTCTTCGGACGAGGGGTTCTTGTCGATTGTTGTCGACAAACTGGAGAACTGAAAGCGGATGTTCTGAAATCCTACGACATTCGAAAAAACGACATCGTCCTCATCATGACAGGCTTTTCGAAATACTACGGAGATGAAAAAAAGTACTTTGAGCAGTCCCCTGTTTTCACTCTCGAATTCGCCCAGGCTTTGGTTGACAAAGGGGTGAAGATCGCTGGGATGGACATGAGCAGTCCCGATAAAGCACCTTACGACGTTCACAAGCTCCTCCTGAGCCACGAAGTTTTGATCCTGGAAAATCTTGCGAATCTGGAGGGTCTTTTCGGAATCAAAAATTTTGAAGTAATTGCTCTTCCTGCTAAATTAGATGCGGATTCTGCACCTACTAGAGTTATTGCAAACTATGAATGAACTTCAAATCGCTGGTCTTGCTACTTTTGGCGCTGGATGCTTCTGGGGCGTCGAGGAAACCTTTCGAAAACTGAAGGGAGTGAAAGAAACGGCCGTGGGCTACGAAGGCGGAACGATGAAGAATCCTTTTTACGAAGATGTCTGCTCGGACAGGTCCGGACATGCGGAGGTGGTGCAGGTGAAATTTGATCCCACAGAAATTTCGTATGAGGAGCTCCTGAAAACCTTCTGGGAAAGCCACAACCCCACTACCCCAAACCAACAAGGTCCCGATGTCGGCACGCAGTATCGCTCGGTGATCTTCTATCATTCTGACGAGCAAAAGGAAAAAGCGATCATGAGCAAGCTTGCGCTCGAGAAATCCGGAAAGTGGAAATCCCCAATAGGGACTGCGCTCTCCTCGGCAGATAATCCGTTGCCACGGATTTCTACCTCGGAGTCTTCCGCTTCGCATCTCGCTTCGCGATCTGCTCCGCTTCAGAACGCTGGTCTCGCTACTTCCCCCGTTGTCACCCAAATCGTGCCCGCCAATACCTTCTGGAAAGCAGAGGAATATCATCAGCAGTATTTCATGAAACGAGGGGGTGGTTCTTGTCATATTTGAGTATGAAGAAAATTGCCATTGTCGGCGGTGGAGCGGCCGGCCTCATGACCGCCGCAACGCTCATTGAAGAAGGTGTGGATGCGGAGATTCACCTTTTTGAGAAAAATCCGATTCTTGGGGCGAAGGTCATCATCAGTGGTGGTGGCCGTTGCAATGTGACGACGGGCATCACCGATCGAAAATTGCTTTTGAGCAAATACACGAGGGGAAGTGATTTTATCAAGACGGCGATCTACGGTTTCCCACCGGAAAAAGTTTTCGAATGGTTCGAGGAGCATGGTGTGCCGCTCAAGTGCGAAGACGATCTTCGAGTGTTTCCGAAGTCAGACCATGGGAAGGACGTGGTGGGAGTGTTTGAAGAGCTTTTCAAAAAGGCCAATGTTCAGGTTCACTTTAAGGAAGGGGTCAAGGTTTTGTCATTGCGAGGAGTTGGCAATGACACCATCTTCATTCTCGAAACGAACAATAATTCCTATTCATTTGATGTCGTCACGCTCACCTGCGGCGGAGAGGCCTATCAGCACACCGGATCGACGGGAGATGGCTATAGCTTTGCAAAAGTCTGCGGCCACACAACCACGCGCTTGGGTCCAAGTCTCAGCAGTTTTCAGACGAAAGAAGAATGGCCGAAAAAGCTTTCCGGTATCAGCTTTCAAAATGCAAGATTAAAATCTGAAGACGGAGACGGAAAGAAGGTGGAGGCCACGGGCCCATTTCTCTTCACGCACTTTGGAATTTCCGGTCCCGTCACGTTCACCCTGTCCTCGCATCTTGCTTTCACAAAGATCGACGTTGATCATCCGCACCTGATTCGTCTGATGCCCGATGCGAGTCGCACAGAAAAAGAATGGGAGGAGCTGTTGAAGCAAGAATTCAGCCTCCACGGGGCTCGTCTGATCATCACGATCCTCGATCAATTTTTCCCCGCTCGCTTTGCCGAAGCCATCCTTGAGCTGGTGGCCATTCCTTCCGACAAAAAATCCGCTGAACTCAGTCGAGAAGAGCGTCAGAAGATTGTGAAGCTTCTCGGCGAAGGTCTGACGCTGACCCTTCTCCAGCGTCGTCCTGGCGACGAATTCGTCACCGCCGGTGGGATCCCGACAACAGAAATTGATTCGAAGACCATGCAGTCCAAGATCACGCCTGGCCTCTTCTTCGCCGGAGAGATCCTCAACGTGGACGGCGTCACCGGTGGTTTCAACCTCCAGTGGGCCTGGGCGAGCGGACAAGCTGTCGGAAGAAGTATTGCATCGCTCTGACTTGATTTATTTTCGATATATATTAGTGTCTCTTCATATAAAACCATGAATGGCAGATCCTGCAAGTGTGCTTTCTCCCGATGCGACTCGCATTCTCACGGCTGAGTTCAGAGAGTCCGCACGAGTGCTCGGAGAAGCACCTGATGGCCGTGAGCAAGTGCGAGCCCTCATTATCAAAACTCTCTGTGCTGACGGTACCATCAGAGGTCGATTTCTTGGCGCAGCAATTCGATTGGCAGCCCAGCAAGCCCTTGTATCCAGAGAAATTGCACGTGCATTGGGGGAGGCTCCAGAGGGAATCAAAAATTTAACGATTGGTGACGTCATTGGCCCCCCGAAACCTGTTGCTGAAGCGATGAGGGATATCAAGAAAAGAGCGCATGGAATACATGATAGGTTGAGCTCTGAGTATGATACGGAAGGAAGAGGTCTCCCAGCGGCACGATCGGCACTCATCAGTTATCTCAATCGCTCGTATGATTTTTCGAAGGAGCAGCAATCGACCCTCACCGAGCAGTGTACGTTAACGCCCGGAGCAATGCATGGCCTTCACATGATTTCCTTTGCCCTCGCAATCCTCAGCAAGCGTGAGGGAATTCCGTTTCGAGTCGTAACCCCGGACAGCGGGTACAGTACGTGGAAGTCCATGGTTGATGACTACGGAAAATTAGAAGTTATCACAAGTCCTTTTGTTGTCCCCACAAAACCGGAAAACCTCCTTCATCCGGACGCAGGAGATGCCCGGAATTTTTACCTGGAACATGGCACCGAAGGGAAGCGAATGAGAGATCTCTGGTGTATCACTCCTGTTGGGAATCCTTCAGGAACCGTCACCAACGGAGATGAGCTCGCGGAGCTTTGCCAAACCATTGTGAAATGCAACCCTGAGTGCGTTATTCTTCTGGATTGCGCGTACGTTCGAACCCTCACACGAGATCATTCAAAAGCTTTAATGGGAAGAGTTCTTCAGGATCCATCGGTCATGCAGCGAGTGTTTATACTTGACAGTCTTTCGAAATCTCATGGCTTTTGCGGTGAACGAGCAGGTGCCTTTATGACGATGAATTTCGATCTGTACACTGGGGTTCAGAATATTGATATGAAAAACGGTGCGGGGCATGGAAGGTTTTTGGATACCCTCATAGTGGCTGTTGCCCAGAGCAGTGACGAGGAGGACCGTGTTTTCGCAGGACTCCACGAACACTGGGCTGAAAAAAAAGTTCAAGTTTATCAATTCCTTACACAGGATAAATTCTCTCACCTCTTTTCTCGCCATCAGCCACATCTCGACCCTACCCGGCTTGGCACACCCGGAGGACTCTTCCTTCTCCTAAAAACCCAGAATGGTAGCACGGCTGAACGCGTGGCGAAGGAAACAGGCTATTTTGGCGTTGATGCGCCTCTAAAATCTGGTCACTATATCCGCTTTTCCATGGGGATTGACTCCTGACAAGAGAAGAATATTGACCGAGTGCGAATTTGCGTCTAAAATAGCAGCCAATCAAAAAAGCTCCATGAGTCGCACTGATACAGTGACGAGGGCAAAAAATTTTCTTGGTAGACTTGAGCGAAGTTCCAAGGCTGTCTGGGAACCGCTTGAGAGGCTTTCCAGACTCATGTCAAGGACTGATGGAGATGAAGACGACGGAGGGTGTGCTGAGGTGGACGGCGTTCGTGAAGAAATTGAGGCTGTGCTTCTTGAAACGCCAGAAGATGCTTTTTCCGGGGTGGATTATGAATTTAAGCCCGAGCCCTATCTCTCAGAAAAAGACAGGGATAATATCAGGAGACTTTGCATCTTCTTTGTCGAGCTTCTGAAAAATCTTCAGCAATTTGCCCTTGTCTTCCTCTCCTTTCTGACGCAGGGAGAAAAAGCAAAGATCACGAGCCATGGTCAGAGCGTAGAATCACGCCAGCTGGAAGAGCTCCAGATCATGGCAGAATTTCTCCTCGATCATTCGGAAGAACACAATGAAGTCACGGCAGGTGCCTGGAATGACCTCAAAAGTGGAATTGAAGCTCTGGGATGTATCAAACAGGAAGACGGCGAACTGGTGAGACCGGATGAATTATTCAAAGAAGTGGACGAAATACGAGAGCAACTTCGAGATCTCCTGAAGGATGGCTCACTTATTTTTTTGAGACGTGTGCCTATTCCCCAAACATGTTCTGAAGCACGAGATTTGCGTGGAACCCGCGACAAGGCCTTTCTTCTTCTCACTCAGTGGCAGATCTACACGATGGATCGCGATTTTCGCCGAGGCATCAGTAAAAAAAGGAAAGAACTCAATTTCAACGATGCTGAGTCGGGTCATGGGATGGATGCGGTCCTCAGAGGAGGATTTGAAGAAATCCTGAACATGTTGGCTGGAAACCCAACCGCTCCTGAGATGGAGGGAAGCAATGAAGAGATCATGAGCTTGGCTATCGCGGTCTGTGGGGGGGATATCTTTGGCGAATCGACAGAAGAGCCGGAAGTAAAAAGTAAAAAGGATACATTTTTAACCTTTGTCACCAGTATGTTGTCATGGAGAACAGAGCATCAGGAATTGAAGGATAGCTACGGAATGCTTGAACTGTGCCGTCAAGGAAGGAGTGATACTCTTGACGAAAAGGCACTTCAAAAAGAGGCAGAGATTATTTCAAGGTACTTCAAAGAACTTTTTGTAAAGAAAAGTGATGGTCGTGGAAAAAAGTGCTAGACTGAAGACAGTTGATCACGAATCAATGGACCACGTCGACTACGGTGCTCTGGACAAAGCCAAAATCGCCTTTATTGAAGCATCCAAAAGGACGCTGAAGTTTGCCAAGAAATATGGTTTTGTGCCGGATGGAAAGCTGGGGGGCAGCTCCAACGTATTTTCGCTGAATCTGAAGCCCTACAAAAAGCTACGGGCAGACGACTTGATGATCACACTTCTACCGGAAGGACTCGGTACGGCCGATGATGCGAGGCCAAACGATCTCTCGAATGAGGAGATGAAGGAATTCTGGTTCACGATTGGCTGGAAAATCGTCTCGGCGCTCACCAATGATGCTGCTGCCTCCGGCATGCAAACGGTGCTTATTTCACTCTATCTGCCCACCAGCACTCCGGAGCTGATCTTCAACGAAATCTTTATGAAGGGCTTCCTCGACGGCTTCGTGTCAGGTTGTCAGAAGGTAGGGTGTGTGTACTTTTCCGGCGAAACTCCCCAGCTCAAAACCAAGATCTATCCGGGCAAGATCGATGTGGCAGGGGCATTGTTCGGAATCATGCCGCCAGGAATTCCGGCTGTTGATGGTTCGCAGCTCGAAGCCGGCGATATCATGGTGATGCTTGGATCCAATGGCCCAAATGAAAACGGCTTCACAACCCTTCGCGATCTCGCGATCCGTCTCCCGGACGGCTATCGCAGCAAACTGCGGGATGGTCAACAGTATTGGAAGGCCATCAACAATCGCTCTCATCTCTTCACGCCCTTTATCCAGGAACTTTTTAAAAAGGGTATCCAACCAACCGGAATCCAGCCGATCACGGGACACGGCTGGCAAAAAATCATGCGAAGCAAAAAGCCACTTCGCTATGTGATTGAACAAATGCTTCCGGTGCCGGAGATTTTCCAATTCGTGCAGAAACATCTGAACCTGCCGCCCGTTGAGATGCTGAAAATTTTTAACTATGGTTTGGGCATGGTCATCTTCGTGAAGGATGAAAAGACGGCAAAAAAAGTTGTTGACCTTGCTGGCAAGCACAACATTCCGGCAATCAGAGGTGGTCGAGTTGAGAAAGCCATGCAGGCAAAAGAGCGGCAGATTGTCATCAAGCCGCTCAATGCCCATCTTTCCGGTGAAGGATTCCTGTTGGAGCAATAAATTATTTTTGCAATCCAAGATTCTCCACCAATCTCTTATTGATGGTGGCAAATTCAGAGCGGACGAGAGGATCGCTCGGGTGGAAACTGCCGCCGGATCCCTGCACAACACCGGCATCCGTAAGCGTGCTGACAGCGACAATGCCGACGGCGTCATTCTTAAACTCACCAAAGTCCTTGTATCTCCTGGCCGTATCGCTTGTGCCCGCTTTGAGAAATTTCTTTCCCAGCTGATAAAAGAGCTTTGCCGATTCAAGACGCGTGATCGGCAAATCGAAGTTCCTGTCGAGATCGAGGTCGATTCCGGCTTCAAGAGCTCCATTGACATAGGTCACACCCCAGTCCGGGACTCCTTTGGCCCGAGCAGGAAGGATGGTTTCAGTGCTAGCCGGAATCGTGTACATGCGCA
Organism: uncultured Candidatus Peribacteria bacterium; assembly: GCA_964634525.1. Lineage (GTDB taxonomy): Bacteria > Patescibacteriota > Gracilibacteria > JAUYGZ01 > JAUYGZ01 > CAZWLI01. The sequence goes on from CAZWLI010000047.1 coordinate 7,133, forward strand.
TCGCCATGGCCAAAGCTTCAATGCGCAGCGTGCGGTCCCCGGGGCCAAAATCCCCCGTGGCAATTCCTGAAGCATTGGCATAGCCCTTCACATAGCCATTTTGCTTGTTGAATTCTGCCGCGGAAAAGTACCACTCGTGCATGGGAACATCTTTGAAGGAGGCTGCTTTGAGACGATAGCACTCGACATTGTTTTTCGGCT